>QMUE01000036.1 GCA_003663535.1 Thermococci archaeon | reverse complement strand
GTCATTGCAAAGGTCTTTGAGAAACTATTCGCCAATATAGTGTTATCTGAAGCATATTTCATCATTGGCACGTGCTTTGCTCCATCATAAAGGAAGTGTTCATACGGTTCATCACTAAGAATGTAAATATTATAATCCTGGGCGATATCTGCCACGGCCTTAGCAACTTCATCATCCAAAGTTGCACCAGTCGGGTTATTCGGGTAGTTTAAGACTATCATTCTAGTTCTCTTTGTGATTAACTCTAGAAGTTCGTCTGGATCTGGTTGAAATTCATTTTCTTCTTTTAATGGCAACCGAACGTACTTTGCTCCAGAAACTTTTGCATCCTCAACATAGCATACAAATGCAGGGTCAGGTATTATGACTTCATCTCCTTCCTCGAGCAAACTTTCAAAGGCAAGATAGGTAGCTTCATAAGCTCCAGCAGTTACAAGAACATTTTTGGGTGGGATTCTTATCCCATAGTGACTGGCATAATATTCCGAAATTGCATTTCTTAGCTCTGCAATTCCAGCATTCGGGGTGTAGTGTGTCCATCCTTCATCAAGAGCTCTTTTTGCAGCTTCCTTTATATTCTGGGGTGTATCAAAGTCAGGTTCTCCTATTCCAAGTGAAATGACATTTTTCATTTTTGATGCTCTTTCAAAGAGCTCCCTAATCTTTGACCTCTGAATTAGATTTATACGACCTGCAACGAAATACTTATGCTTTTTATAACGCATTATTCATCCCCCCAATAGCACTTATGAATGATGGGGAAATTCTTATAAATTTATCGAGAAACACTCAAAAATGAAGACAAAGTATAGGAATTCTTCAAGATTTAAACAATGAACCAACAATTTGAGTAATGTTAAAGGACATCAACCAAAGCAACCTGTTCAAAGGATTCCTTCACTTTTTCTTTCTCACAATTCGTAAGCTGGAGTTCCTTTGCACCAATTTTCAAAAGAACTTCCGCCAAATCCCTCTCAGCATTTTCACCAAATGCTACTATGAAGTTTTCACCTCTCTTTGCCCCAACCAGATTAATAGCATCCTTTATTTGAAGAATACCACTGACTCTTAAGAGAATTTCTCCCCTGATAGTTTTAGCTTTGTTTGTACCTCTTTCGAAGGATTTTAATGCCAACACTGTAGCAAATATCACTTGTTCCCAACATTTGACATTCAATATTTGAACGTTATTGGGAAGTATCTCAAAGATTTGAGTAATGTTCTCTACTAAGATTTTTGCAATTGCAATTCTTTTGTTATTGTACATCAATACTCTCATTACATCTCCCCTAAGTGATTTATTCGTTATTTATTAAAGTTTTTGCGTATATAGAAGCATGTGACTACTTAAAATATTTGAGTTTTTCTCTATTTTTTTAAAAATTTTTTGATATTAATAATATAGACATATTAAATCAAAAACAAAAAGTATTTAACTAATTAAAACAACATATTCACTAGCTACGCTCATGTATATGGTGAAACTGCCATGGCCAAAATGAAGATTATTAGTGTACAGCTACCACAAGGACTCATAAATGCCCTTGACGTATTAGTTAGAAGAGGGGTATATCCCAACAGGAGTGAAGCGATTCGAGAAGCTATCAGAGAACTGGTAAAAAGAGAGCTTTATGTCATGGAGTCAGAAGAAAGAGAAATTCCAGAATACGTGGTGAAATAAGAGTATCGGAGGGATAGGAATGGTGTTTAAAATATTAGAACAAGCCGGTATTGATTTAGATATAGATAATAACGGAAATAAAATTCAGGGAACTCTCAGTGATCTTGATACTTCTAAATCTGTCATTAAAATCGCAATAATCGGCATTGGAGGTTCAGGAAACAATACGATTACCCGACTCTATGAATTGGGCGTTGAGGGAGCAGAGTTAATAGCAATGAATACTGATGCCCAACATCTAGCCCGGACAAAAGCCCACAGAAGAATATTGCTTGGGAAAAATATAACTCACGGTAAAGGTTCTGGTGGGAACCCGAGAATAGGGTATTTGGCTGCAGAGGCCAGTAGAGAGGAAATTGCTGAAGTTGTTAGGGATGTTGATCTCGTATTTCTAACTGCCGGTATGGGCAATGGAACTGGAACTGGAGCTGCCCCTGTAATTGCAAAGATCATAAAAGAAGAAGCAAGAAACGAAGGGAGAATTCAAGAGCCACTCATTGTAAGTGTTGTAACATATCCATTCAAAAATGAAGGCACCAGACGAATTGAGAAAGCAAAAACGGGAATACAGGCATTGCTCAAATACTCTGACACTGTGATAATAATAGAAAATGACAAACTTCTTGAACTTGTACCCAAATTGCCAATATCCGCTGCATTTAGATTCGCAGATGAAATAATAGCCAGGATGGTTAAAGGCATCACAGAAACCATAATGCTTCCATCAATGGTGAATATCGACTTTGCTGATGTTTATAGTGTAATGAAAAATGGTGGAGCAGCTTTAATTGGAATTGGAGAGAGCGACTCCAACAGAAGAGCTGTTGATGCGATAAACAATGCATTGACCAACAAAATGCTTGAAGTGGAGTTTGGAAGTTGTGAATCAGCATTGGTTCATTTCACTGTCGGTCCAGATGTGAGTCTCGGAGAAATAAACGATGCAATGCAAATAGTCTACGAAAAATTAGGGGCAAAATCGGAGATAAAATGGGGTGCAAGAATCGATAAAGAGCTTGGGAAAGTAGTCAGGGCAATGGTTATAATGACGGGAGTTAGATCTCCACACATTCTCAGCAGTGATGTACACGCCCTTAAGGAGGAAGATAACATTATCATATCCAATCCAATCTACAGAAGAATAAACAAAGACTCAGAACTTGAAAATCTCTTTGATAAAGTCTCGGGAGAAAATAGAAACTCTATGAGAAATCCAATGGCCGAGAGGATTTTGGATAGTGCCATAGATTACGACTTAAGTTAAATCTTTATTTCTTTATAATCACTTAAGTTTGGTAAAATCAGATTGGCTAAAATCATTCACAAAATATTTCTACTATTTTTTGAATTATTTTACTAGTTTTAGCAATGTCTCTTTTATATGCATATGGAATTCTTATAACTTCAGCATTAATACCGTTTTTCTTAAGTTCTTCCTTAAGAGCACTTACATCAAAATTTTGATCTGGCCCTAAAGCAATGATGTCTGGATTTAGCTTTTTAACAATCTCAAAACTTATACAATTTGGTTCTCCAATGACAACCTCATCCACCATTTTAAGAGCTTTTAAAACTTCTGCACGCTCATACATAGAGTTTATAGGCCTCCTTCCTTTTCTTTCCTCAACGGTTTTATCATGGGCCACTATTACTATGAGCTCATCTCCAAGCTCTTTTGCTTGTTTCAGAAAATGGATATGCCCTACATGTAATATATCAAAAACCCCTCCTGTAACTACTCTAATTTTCTTTTTCTCACTCATAATATCGTCAACTCCCAAATTTTATCTTTTGCATGGTGTATCACTTTCACTGCTTTTCCTTTTTTCTTTTCTTTCATAGTCTTTCCATCTAATAAAGCTATTCCAATTGCCAATGGCCTACCATATTCCTCTTCAACAATAAAAACAAAATCTCCTTCTTTAATTTCTTCGTCTACATCCACTATCCCTGGAGCCATTACATCCGCCCCATTTAAGATGTAAGGTACTGCTCCTTGATCCACCACTACTCTACGTTTCCAAGTTCTCAAATCCTCTAGATTAGAGATTTCATAAAGAGCTATGACTAGCGGAAAAATCAAATCTTCTCGTTTTATAAAACGAGGCTTTTTATTAACAAAGAGTATTTGGGTTTTTTTATCAAATTCGCCTATTAGAACCTGATCATTCTTAGATATCAGCTTTTCTGCCACTTCTTTCCCAAAGATTCTCTCCATATCCTTTATTATCCGTCTAACCTCTTTTTTACTCAAAGGGTGTTTTATCTTCATTGTGAACACCTTGAACTTCTACTTCCCTAATTTCCTAATTTCGACTGGTATTTGGTCTCCTTTCAAAACCAATGCTACATGAATAGCACTTTTAACTGCATCAATGCGATTTTCTGCCCAAGTTATAATGATAAGGTCCCCATCTTCAAGAGGTAGTTTCTCTAAATCCTCAGCGATTTCAGGAAGTGTTTCTTTAAGAGGCCTGTTATCCTCAGGGAATATAACTTTCCCATTAAGGTAACAGAGAATCATCGCCCCTCTTGCGAAGAACCTAATGGCTTCATCCCTTAGCTCTATACTTTTAAATTTGGGGGGGTCTTTCACAATGATGGCATATGTCAGGAAATCTTCTATTGAACAGACCTCTACGGGCTCTGAAAAGAGGCCTAAAATTGCCTCCACAACCTTAACACCTTTTTCACTTAAGGAATGACCCTTTTGTTGAGATTTAATCAAATTTAAAGCAGCCAATTTCTTTAGAAGGGTCCTAATAGTGCCTTCCCCAAGATTTAATTCCTCAGAAATCTGCTTACGACCTTTCGGAGTCTTTAGCAAAAAGAGTGTGACAAGAACATCTTCTATTTCAAACTCTGGATATGCACCTCTTTTCCAGTCCATTCTTTCACCCCTACTTTGGAATGCAGTACGGAAATATAAAAAGTTTAAGGAAGATTAATCCACGAATGCATGACCATTCCATAGCTCCCGAATTTCCCTTGTTGCTTCTGGATAAACTCGCTTGAAACTTATTCTCCAATAGCCATTAGGCATTTCTTCAATTTCTTCAATATGGATTTTTAATCCCAGGCGTTCAAAATGAGAGACCATTTTATATGCTGTTTCTATGTGCTTTACCCTAACTGTAAAGACCTCTGCTATCTCTTCACCACCACTTACATCCCATATACTTTCAACAAAGGGTTCTAAAAGAGCCTTTCCAAGAGCAGTGGCGTACTTCTCAAACTCTGCATCTCTAATTTTTTTCTCTGATAAATAGAATCCTAGCCGCTTAATCCTTTGCATAAAATACCCATGAGGAAGCTCAAAAAAGACTCTAGCACCTATGCGGATATCGTTTATATTCGCATAAGGTGTGACATACTTTATTATCCTCTTCATGTCAAAACTTTTCATCACAATTCCTTCTCTTCGTTGCTCCCTAAGATTTTCTATAAGCTCTCTAAGGCCATTTATTTTAGAAATATCATAAATGCCAAAAATCTCAACACTTGGAATTCCATACTCTTCTGCTATTTTTAGCCTGTCTTTTACAGGAAGGGACCTTCCGGTCCTCTTTTCTTGAATATCAAAAAGAAAGAACTTAATATCTTCCTTTACGTATGGTGGACCCTCAACGAGATAAGGACTTTCTGGACCTGCCATTTCTCCACAAAGCACCAAATTGGGGTAATCTTTAAAGAATTCCATGTTAACGAAGTCTTCAATTCGTTCTGTAGTGAATGGGCATATAAACCCACCTCTAGTAAAGGCAAACACTCTCCCCTCAATTTGAGCAACCCTGACATTATACCCATCCACTTTTTCCTCAACATAAAAAGGTTTTCTTTTAAATACTCTTTTTATACCATTTTCCAGCTGTACCACCCTCTTTATATGGGGGAATCCAAGTATAATATTATGAAAATCAAAAACCACCGTCCCTCTTCTTAGGTTGGCTACCGAATCCTTAAACCTGAGATACCTAATGCCTTCAAATTCATCTTCAAGTATCCCCCCTTTTCCCTCAAGTATTTCAATTCGCTCTTTGTTGATTCCGAGACCAAGAAGAAGGCTCTTAAAATATGAACTCACCATTTGTAGCACCAATAAATAATACTCTTTCGTATAATTTATAGTTTTTGTGAAATTGATTTCTCTAGTAATCAACAAATTTCAAAACCAATCTCCCCAAAATGGCCATTTCAAAAAGTGAAAATAAAGTCACTCCTTCAAAAATGCCTCCACCAGATTTCTGGCTTCCTTCAAAGCATCCAAAGGAATCCCCTTCGGGAGACCCCCAATATCTCCATTAACATCCTTCAAAACTCCCTCACCAGCTCCAAGAAACATTCCCTCACTAGTTATCCCTCTGAAGTTCACAGGTGGAAGTACTGCAACAGCAACTCTATGGCCCTCTTTTACACTCAAATCATTTGTAACTACTGTGACAGCCCTATCTCCTATATTCACATTGCACACAAGGAGTTTATCTGCATTTGGATGCTTGCCAGCACTCATAACCTCCCCAACTTTTATATCAACACCAATTACTGGGTCATTTATCTTTCCAAGGGCCAATCTTTTGTCCAAATTCATTATCGTATTCAAGAAAAATCTAACTTTTGCAATGGATTCTTCAAGTTTCTCCCTTTCATGTCTATCAGCCAATTCTAAAAACTTAACATACCACTCTTCCCCACCAAGTGCCTCAATTATTCCTTCAACCTTCTCTTTGAGGTCTTTCATTTGAGGAGTTTCAATGAGCTCCGAAGGCTCCAAATAAGAATAGCGCAGAGCCTGAAGTTCAGGAATCATCTCCTTGGCAAGTTGCACAGCTCTTTTCTTATCCCATTTACCTTTGAATTTTGCTCCTTCAATTGTCTTTAGGAAAAGCTCTACCGCTTTTTCTGCAACAAACAAACGATAGTCCTTACTGGTGTCCCACATCCTCATCACCCTCAATCGCTTTTAGAACCTCTTTCTTAACGCTTTCGTTAGAGATTGCCTCGGCCACAGTAACAGCTTTGAGTTTATCCCCTTTCCTAGCATAAGCCAAGGCAACTCTAGCAAATACCTGAGAAGCGATCTCCTTGTTAGTTATTATGGCTGCTATAGTTAAGGCATCTTTAATCTGGCCTATTTTCAGGAATTTAAACGCAATATCCTTAAGGGACTCATCATCAGGCTGGAGTTTTCTTTCGGCAACCATTCTGAATGCCTCTTCTACTAAACTATTCCCCAAACCTTTTTTATCATGAAGAACAAGCCAATATGCTACTTCCAGCAACGCTAAAACTTTTTCTTCCTCTGACAAGTACTTGATAACAAAAACTGCACTTTCTAAGTCCCTTCTCTCAAGAAAATCTGAGACCACCTTACTACCCATTCGTGTTGCAACTTCTATAAGTGAGGCCTTTTTCCTCAGCTCTTGTGCACTAAGATTTCGTCTGATATTTTCATAAATTTCTGCTGCAAGCTCATAGAACTCCCTAGCGTCTGGAGACCTTATTTTATCTGCACTCTCAACAATTCGCTGAGCTAAACTGTAGAGAAAAGAGAGAATTTTGGAATATGGTTCAGAGGAGCTTATCGCACTCTCATAAGAAACATTATAATAGTAGAAAGCATCACTGTATTTTCCACTTAGAGCCAGGTAATATGCTAAGTATCCATACCCATCAGCCCTCCAAAGGGCAGGGTCAATAGATTTAACAAGTTGATAAGCTTTTTTAAAGAAGTAATCTCCTTTACTATCTCCTGAGGCCAAAAGAGTATAACCAATCAATGCCAAGGCCCTAACTTTTTCCAAGGGCTCCTTTAAAGAATCCACTGTTTCAAGCATTCTCCCTAAAACCGCCTCCATGTATTTAGCTTCTTCCACATAGAGATAAATACATGAAAGTGCTTCAAGTCGTGGAAATGGTTCTTTGATTCTCAGAGCCAAATCCAAAGCACTTCCAAAATCACCCTTCTCCACAAAATCCGATATATCTTCTATCATAAGTATCACCGACTGGTCTTAACTCGCTTATCCCATTCCTCAAGCATTAGATCAAGGGCTAACAAATTGGTAAGCTTTAGTCGTACTTTATTATTCTCATAATCAATACTACCATTGAATTCGTTAAGGAGTTCAAAAACCTTGCTGGCTTCATTCTGATTTAAATTGTTTCCATAGAATTCCTCACCACATTTAGGGCATTTAAATGCAAAACTGTTTAAGACAGACAAGAAAGAGTCCTTATCTTTAAGTAACTCTTGAAAATTACTCAATACTAGCATTTGTTCCACAAGGTCTTCCCATTTAATTACCTCGCCACAAAGGGGGCATCTACTCATTGAATCACCCCAAGTTCTTTAGAAAAGTTTCGATTTCTTTCACTAAAAACTTAACGGCCTCATCAAGATTCTTCTTTCCGTTTGCTCCGGCTGCTCCAGAATGCCCTCCTCCAGAACCATCTATAATCGGGCCTACTTTTTCCATGATTTTACCTAAATGAAGTCCTTTTTTAATTAAATGCTCTTTTGCACGAGATGAGATTCTAACTCCATTCTTTTCACTCCCCACAATCGCAACATCGGCCCCCAACTGGAGAAAAGTCTTACACGCCAGCGATTCATAAGAAGAAACCTTTGAAATCGCAATTATATAGCTTTTCACCTTTTTAATTTCCATTCTCTGACAAGCTTTCAAAATTGCCATTCTCTTCGCTTGATCGATATTTTCATCTGTAACCGGAACTACAAGATTGTATATCTCCCCCATCTGTATTTCAAACATTTTTAAGATCTCAGAAACGGTTTTAAATGTCTTTGCGTTGGCGTATCTAAAATTCGCAGTATCAGTGATAATTCCAGCCAAGATAGCTCTCACAGACATTTCATCGCGAAAACCCAGATATTCAAAAAGATCCCACACTATCTCCGCTGTAGATGTCCTAGATGAATCCACAATCTTGATATCCG
This sequence comes from Thermococci archaeon, assembly GCA_003663535.1. Lineage (GTDB taxonomy): Archaea > Methanobacteriota_B > Thermococci > Thermococcales > Thermococcaceae > Thermococcus_A. Next base: position 812 of record QMUE01000036.1, on the reverse strand, counting down.
CCTTTATAGGGTTCTCTTTTTCAACATGGTGATCGATAACTATAACAATCTTTCCTTCGGGAAGATCAATGGGTTCAAGTTGTTCAAGAGAGGATGTGTCAAATATTACTATCACCTCCTCCTCAACTTTTGGATTTTTTTCTACCTCAGCAAATTGAAGAAGCCTCTTTGCATAAGAAGAAACACTCTGAGCAACCCCAATTCTATTTTTTAGTCCCATGCTTGTCAAGTATCTTGAAAAAGCAATAGCACTACCCAATGAATCAGGATCTGCATTGTGGTGACACAAAAGCATAAAAGAATAATTATTCTCCTTTGCTTTATTTAAAAACCGCTTAAGTTTTATTTTTCCCTGCAATTTCTATCAACCTTTCCTCAACTTTTTTGTATGCCTCTTCAAGAGCCTTTTCAACTAGATTATCCACATCCACTTTCACGAATATTGGGACTTCCAAGTAAATTTCAAGTTCCAAATCGAGAGTATCTCCCTGGTTTAATTTTGTTGTTACCTCAATATCCTTTACTTCACTTCTCGTTAAATGAGCAAAAATATACTCTATCGCTGTTTCTTGAGCAAGTTCTCCGAGTCTCACGAGTTCCTCTTCATTCAGTTCCGGAAGGCCTATATGAATAACTCTCTTCATATATACCACTCACAAAATTTAAAAAAGAAATTTAACCAGCTACTCCTCCTCTAAGAGCACTTTGTATCTGTTGGGTAAGTTCCTTAATCTTTTCATTAAGTTTCTGCTCTTGCCTTTCTAAGGCCTTCAAACGCACTTCAAGTGTCTCAACTTTTTCTTTTACCTCTT
>QMUE01000035.1 GCA_003663535.1 Thermococci archaeon | reverse complement strand
GTATTTAACATCAATTGCTCTGATTATTCTGGGTAATAATGTTGATGGAATGGAATGATTATTTTGTGAACGAGCTCAAGAGGCGGTTTATGGAGAAGTATGGGGGGAAACTCCTAGAGGAGGACGTTCCTGTAAGAGAGACAAAGAAGTGTTATTTAATAGAAGAAAGGGAGAGAATTAAACTGGAGTTGCCAGATGTGGAGAAGGTGAGATGGAATCTTTTGTCTTCTCTATCATTAGTACCTGGAGTTGGGCCTCGCACAGAGATGAAACTCAAGGAGAGAGGTTATTCCACTCTAAAGGATCTTATGAAGCACCCCAGATTTGAAAGTGAGGCTTCTCGAATCTTAAGGCTTTTAGAGGAACGCCGGATTCATGAAATTGTAGAGTATATAGGGAGAAGGTTCAAAATGTCACATCCTCTCATTCTTCACTGTGCCGCTTTCCACGATCTAGAAAAGTTTCTTGTTGTTGATATCGAGACGTTGGGCCTTTTTAGTTGTCCAATAACTCTAATAGGAACAGGAGAGTTTAGAGGTAATGAATTCATCATGAAACAATATTTTGCGAGGAATCTAAGGGAGGAGGAATCTATAATTCGGATGTTTCTCGATGCAGTTAGAGAAAAGGAGGCCCTGATAACCTTCAATGGGAGGCGGTTTGATGTTCCATTCATTCAGGAGAGATTACAGCATTATGGGATTGAAGAGAAGTTTGAATTGCCGAACTATGATGTTTATCTCTTTTCTAGGGGCCTGGTTGCGGGAGTTCCTGATCATAGACTACAAACTCTTGAAAGGTATTTATTGGGGATTGAAAGAGAAGACGATGTTCCAAGTGCTCTAATACCCGATTTCTATCGCTATTATTTAAAAACTGGAAAGGCTGCTCTGGTAATCCCAATAATAAAGCACAATGCTTTGGATATAATAACAACTGCAAGACTTTTTGGTATGTTGCTTAAGACAATTAGAGAGTGAGCTATCCTGCCTTAAAGGGCGAGGCTTTTAAATAGTAAAAATTTTAAACAATAAAGAAAGAAATTGTAAGAGGGATAGAAGATGAAAAAATGGAAAATAGTAGCAATTTTTCTTGTGTTTACTCTGTTAGCTTTCTACTTTGGAAATTTTGGCTTCGGAAAATCAGAAATACACTCATCAGTACAGTCGGGAGTGGCATCTACAAAAAATGTTATTTCCAAAGAAGGTTTTTGTGTGTATCCTGATTCAAAGTTTGGGAGAATCGTTGCTGAGGAGCTGCAGAATAGAGGCTACAAGGTTTCGTTTCTTGAGTCTCCTACGGAATGCGACGGCCAGTTCCTCGCTGTTTGGGTTGATGAAATAAACACAACTTATTCCCCTTTTATAGCAAGGGGGTCAATTAAAGTGGGAGCAGTTTATTCAAGCCTCGGTAGACCAGATCACTATCTTAAGTATTTGAACGCCACCGATAAAGAGCGGGAGTTAATAACCTTTGTTTCTGATGTTGATGGAGAAATGCAAGCATATCTAGTTGCTCATGTAACAGATTCTTCTAAAGGCCTTATGAGCGTTAAATGGTATCAGGAACATCTTATGGATGAAGTCGCAAAGAACTTGATTAATTCTTTGGTTAATTCTATTGAGGATGCCAGACAAAGGAAATGATAAAATTGTAAAGAATCTCACAATTGCAGTTTTGTCTGGTACTCTCTTTGATTATTCATGTTTAGTCTTTAATTTTATATATGCTTTGAGAACTTTTGGCCGAGTTTATCGTGCGTGTCTCAGTGCTCGCTCGATGACTGGGTCAACAATGGAGTGTTCATCATCACGTTTTTCGATGTAACCGTACTTGGTGAGGTTCCGAAGGGCAGTATACAAAGTTTTCTTGTCTATTCTTTTTCCTTCAGATCTCTCAACATATGCTTTTATTGCAGACCATGAATGATACCTCTCAGAGATTGCCATCATTATGGTGAGATACCTTGGTGAGTATTTTGATAGCTCATCTATTATATCGCTCTTTGCTTTCTGAAACACTTCATCGATAGCTTCGCTGTGTGTTTTGCCACGGTAACGTAACCAACCATACTCTCTGAGCCAGCCGACGATACCATCAAGCACTTCAACAGTATTCTCTATTTCTTTGTCCGATACACTCAAACTAACTTCTTTGAAACCTTCTTTCAGATACATTGCGCTCTCACCCCTGCTGAAACGGTCTAAATGCACTATTTCGTGTACCCTCCCAAAAAGGTGGCGATTGACGATGCAATCCAGACCATCGAAGAGGGCATCGCAAAGCTTGAGAGGCTCAAGAAGGGGCGATGGAGACACTCCTGACAAAGGGCATCGGCCACACCAAGTTCAAGACCGTCGAGCTCAACGGGCGGAAGGTCAAGATTCCAGAGGACTGGGAGATTAAAAAAAGGCACTGATCTTTTTGGTGTAAAGACCGGAACAACACCCTCAACTAAAAAGACAGAGTACTGGGAAAGTGAGGAAATCAACTGGTTCACTCCAGTGGATTTAAGCAAGCTGGAAAACTCTCTTTATCTTAAAGAAAGTGAGAGAAAAATAACTAAGCTCGCTCTCCAGAAGACAAACCTAAACTTGATTCCTCTAGGCTCAATAATTCTCTCCACTCGCGCGCCGGTTGGGTATGTTGGAGTAACAACCACAGATGCGACCTTTAACTAGGGTTGCAAGGGGTTAGTCCCCAAATCCAAGGTTTCAATTGAATACTTCGCTTATCAATTGCAGTTGTTTAAAAGAGACTTAGAGAACAGAAGTGGAGGAGTAACATTCAGAGAGCTTGCTAAGAAAATGCTTGAGAACTTTGAATTAATAACACCACCCCTCGAAGAGCAGAAGAAAATCGCCGAAATCCTTAGAACCATTGACGAGGCCATCGAGGCCAAGCGCCAGAAGAAGGAGAAGCTTGAGTGCATGAAGAAGGCAGTAATGGAGAAGCTCCTCATAGGGGAGGTCAGGGTTTGGTGACCCTCTCCAATTTTTGTCTCAAAAACCCAAACGTTTTTATAAAATCGTTTGGAAGTTTGAGACATGATACTCACAAAGGCTGAACTTAAGGTGCTCCTCGCACTTGAAGAACCCACGACATTCAGAGAGTTAGCCCGTAAGCTCGGCCTCTCCAAAGGCACACTCTCGGTTCTCCTACGTTCCCTGGAGAAGAAAGGCCTTGTCGAGCTTGAAGGAAAGAAGCCACTAATTATTAAACCTGCAAAGAACAAGGCAGTGGAGCTTTTCAATTCAATTCTACCAGTTACTTACAGACAATTCATTCTAAACCCACCATTGAGGGGTAGGGATATAAGCAATATCCTGACTGGAAACCACCTCAAGGTCCTTGCCGCTCTTGAGGTCGAGAAGCCCCAGCGCCTCTGGTTCGTCCAACTCAAGGCAAACGTGAGTAAAGCCACGCTTCACCGGGTTCTGAACGAACTCATGGAAAGGCTCATCGTGGGGAAGAAAAAAGAAGGCTACTTCATAAGCGAACACTTTGCTCCTCTCAAGGCCTTTGCCGATGAGTACTTTTACCTCCAGAATTCACTTAAAGCGAAGGAGCTTGACCCCAATGCTTCCATCGTCTGGAGCGGTGTTGAGGAGCTCATACTCGCGACCGGAACTTTCAAAGGAAAGCGCCTTGGCAACTTCCAGCTCACTGGACTGGCACGCTTCTCCGATTATGGATTGCCGTTGATTTCCTCGGGTGTGTATCACTATTACTGGTCGTCGAAGGAGTTAAGCTTTGAAGAAGTTGTTGTCCATGCCCTTAAAACCGGTTCTGGTGCGAGGGAATTGCTTTATATTATTACGCTCCTGAAGGCTCACCCCTTCAACGAGAAGAGACTTAAAAGGCTAGCCGCCAAGTTTGGGGTTTCCAAGCTCGTTGAGGACATTCTTGAGTATCTTGGCGGAAAAGATAAGCCGTACCCATTCCCCTCTCGTGAGGAGGTGGAAGAGCTCTGCCGTCAGTACTTCGGAGGTTGTGATGATGATAACGAGAGAAAGGCTGATTGAGGAGTTTGCCCTCCTCGACGAGAAGGCTAAGCTTATGAACGTTCCAGAGATAAGGCTTTATCTAATCGGTGGCGGGAACCTCGCCCTGAGGGGTATCAAACCTGCGACGATGGATGTTGATGTCGTCGTGGACAACCTTGGAGTTTTGAAGCATCTTGAGGGAGTTCTCACAAATCCCTCTCCCGAGTTAAGGACGAGTAAGGGTCTGGTGATTTACGTTAAGGTCGTCGAGCATGAGTATCGGAAAAAGCTCGGGACTTATTCGGTTTACAAGAAGCTCGATTCCGAGCTTGGAGATTTCAACCTTGACGTTTTCGTGAGGAGGGTTTTGAAGGGAATAACCCTCACAGAAGGTATCATGAAGAGGACCCTCGTTCCCGAGGAGTTCAAAGGGTTGGAAAAGCTTAAGGTTTACCTCATCTCCCAGGAGGACATCTTTCTGTTCAAGGGTGTCACTTCTCTGGGCCGTTCAAAGGACGTTGATGATATCCTGAGGCTTCTTGAGATGGGAATTGATTTTGATGTGGTTCTCGATGAGGTTAAGGTTCAGAAAGAAGCCATCGAGCCCGAGAGGTTTGAACGGTTTGCCGGCCTTCTCCTTGAGAAGATGATGATAGTTCGGAGAATCCTTGGAGAAAGAGGCCTGAGGAGTTCCGGTCTAGATAAGTTTATTAATTCCCTTGAGGAGTTGGTATCTGGATAAGAGATGAGCGGGTATGGCATTGATACCTGAATCCGCTGTTCACGATGAGATTAAGGAAAGACTCCTGCGAATCGGGTGGGAGGATGGGAACGAGAAGTTTAAGATTGAAGAGCATAAAATGGTCGCCGACTTCAGCGGGCTGGAGGGTTCTCTCGGCGGGTTTGTTCTCTGGAATGTCCTTGAAAAGAAAATCCGCGAGCTCAACAAGGCCTTCTTTGCCAACCTGACGGACGAAGAAGAGAGAAAGGTCTGGGAGGAGATAAGGAGCAAGCTGGAATCCTCGGACGAGGTTGAACTTCTTGAGTGCCTGAAATACGCCTTTCCCTCACTTCCCTTGGGAGACACGACAGGGTTATTCTGATTGATTATGGTAATCCAGCCAACAACGCCTTTTTCTTCCTCCACGAGTCGAAGTTTCCCGGCTTTCCCGACAACATAAAGCTGGACTTTACTCTTTTCATCAACGGCGTCCCTGTCCTCATCATCGAGGCGAAGGCCAAGGGAATAATCGAGCTTGAAGATATTGACTGGAGAAGGTGATCGAAGGTTCACGGCACAGAAGAGGGAGCCTTAACTCAGATAAGGAAGTATGAGAGGTGTTCCAAACCCCTCTCCCGCTTCGTCCAGTTCGGGGTCGCTTATGGCGATAAGCAGGTTTACACCCCAATCATGCCAAAGGAAGAAGTTGAAAGTGCTCCGGCCTTCGAGTGGAGGTATCTGAACGAGGAAAGGCCTGATATCTTCGACCTTTTAACTCCGGAGAGGCTCCTCGACGTGTTGAGGTATTACACCTTCTTCAAGAAGAACAAGAAGGGCGCAAAGAGGATAAAGGTCATCACAAGGTGGAACCAGTATAGGGCAACGAGGAGAATTATCGAGAGGATTGAAGAGTATCTCTCCAAAAGCAGTGAGAAGAAGAACGGCCTTGTCTGGCAGTGGCAGGGGAGCGCGAAGACCTTTATAATGTTCTTTGTTGCCAACTGGTTCCTCAACAGGTATAAGGGCAAGAATTCGGTTGTCTTCTTCGTCGTTGATAGGACGGATCTCAAGGACCAGCACTTCGGCGTTTTTGAGGCCGTTGAGGACAGAGAGTTCAGGGAACACTTCGACGTCATAAAGAACATCTCCGAGCTGAGGAAGCGCATTGAGGAGATGATGAAGAGCGAGGAAACCGGAAGGGTTATCCCGACTGGTCTGCATATAACGATGATTCAGAAGTTCCAGTATGGGAAGTTCAAGGATCTCATGAGAGTGAAGAAGGTTCAGAGCGAAGAGAATTTCGAGGCCGAGAAGGCCGTCCGCAAGAGTGAAGTTCTCTTCCTGATTGACGAAGCCCACCGCACCTCAACGAAACTTACCCGCTGAGGATCAAGATCAAGCCCCTAAAGCTTGGCGAGCTCGACTTCAAGCTACTCATTCCAAGACTAAAGTTCATCACAAACAAGAAGCGCTGGAGCGGCCACTTAATGGGCAAGACAATGAGAAAACTGCCAGAAGAGGACTACAGGCTGATTGAAGGCCTTCTCTGAGTATGAGATTTTCAGTTTTCTCTTACTTCTTTTGGAGCTCTGTGTAAAAGTAAATGCTTTACACTCAACAGCTTCTTTTTGGAATCCAACACATTGGGTCGGTAGGAATCGTTTAATGGTTGAGGCTCATACTCTTTGTGGTGTCAGGCTATGAGACTTAACACGGGCAAATGCATGTGCATTTACACGGGTGATGTACAGAAGTGTTTAAGGAAGCAGAATGTAACGGTAACAATTCGGGCTGATTTGGTGGAATTTGCGAAGAGAGAAGGCATTAGCATGTCGAAACTGCTTGAAGAAGCACTTAAGGCGTTTTATTTTGGGAGAAGTGTTGTTCTGGGGCCGGGGCCGGGATTTGAACCCGGGCTAGGGGATCCACAGTCCCCTGTGCTAACCAGGCTACACCACCCCGGCCATGTCCACTTTAGCTATCTGGGATATATTTATAAACTTTTCGCCAAAATACTTCTAAAAAGGGCTAATAAAGGGGTGTTAGTGGATTAATCAATTTAATTTCCTCCATATCCGTCAACCTTGATTTAAGGAGGGTGAATAAGCGATGAGGGCAAAGAGAGAATCATTAAGAATTCTCATCAATGCCATTAAAGAGAACAAAGTTGATGATGATATAATTGACCTGCTCCTTCTGATAAATTCTATAAATGGGGTTTATACTACAAGCTCATGTTCAGGGAGGATGGGTGTGATAGAAGAACCCGGAATAGGGGCCAAACCTCTCGCAAGATGGCTGCTTAAGGAGCACAGGCCCGTCACTTTTGAAGAGGTCAAAGAGAGCTTAAAAAACGCTCAAAACGGCATTATATTTCTAAAGGTTCAACCTCCAATCTTTCATGTCGTTGCGGAGAGCATGGAGATAGCAAAGAAGCTTCATGAAATTGGATTGGCCTCTGGCTTTAAGTACACCACCTTCAAAGCTCTCAATAAAGGAAGGGTGCTTGTGGAGATAAATGGGACCGAATACCTAACAGTTCCTCTGGGAATGGATGGAAAGACTTTGATAAGCGATGAATACCTTGAGTTTTCGGTTAACTTGGGTAACAAAATGCTTGAGCGGAGTAAGTCCAGACTTCCAAGACTGGAAGAGAATTTCAAAAAATTAAAGGAAGCGCTTGGGGAAGATGAGCTGTTCCATGAAATAGTGGAGGACTAATCCTCCCAGGGCTCTGTGTACTTAAGGGCCCATCCAAATTCTTCTTTTAGGATGGCTATAGCAGCAGATGGGGGTATAACTGACTTTTCAGTGATTATCACGTCTATATACTCTGGAGGGGTTACATCAAAGGCCGGATTCTTCACCACGATATTTTTCGGCCATGTTTCGAGTTCTTCCTTTGGAACCACTTCATACGGATCTCTCTCTTCAATTTCTACTAACTGTCCCAGAAGAGTCTCTGGGTGGAATTTATAGGTTTCGGCAGCGATCATTACCCAGACACGATGTTCCTTGGCAGTTAGAGCCAGCAATGCTGTCCCTACTTTATTGATAACTGCACCGTTAGCGGTTATGGAATCTGCCCCCATCACCACTTTGTCTGTCATTTTCATATAGTGTCTTGCTGCTCCATCCACAACATAAATGACAGGAATTCCAGCTTCGGCTAACTCTTTGGCGGTGAGTTTTCCTTGATAACGGGGTCTAGTCTCGGTCACAATAACTTTAATGTCTTTGCCATCTTCCCAGGCCTTTTTCATCACACCAATTGCTGCTTTTGAGTGGCAGTGAGTCATTATGATGTCTCCATCTTCAATTCTCTTTGCTCCAAATTCTGCTATTCTTTTAACTGCGTTTTCCGAGTTGTGTATGAACTCCTTCGCAGAGTTTATGATTACAAATTTGAGCTCATCCAAACTTGCTCCTCCGGTGTGGGTGATCTTTGCACGATAAGTGACGTATCTTAATGCATTTGGAAGAGAAACAGCAGTTGGCCTTGTGTGATATAATATTGTGGCGGCCTCTTTAATTTCATTCCAGAGTTCATCAGCAGTTTGTGCTTTGCTTTTTTCAGCTTGAATTTGTAAGGCTAGAGCTGCCGATCTGGCTATTTTTCCAGCACCTCTTATTTCCATTGTCTTTATTTTATCTGCGATATCTAAAACGTCTTTGACTATTTTCATCTTAGTCCCTCCTTGGATTGGTTTAATATTTGGATGTGGGCATTTATATATCTCACCCCTACATTGCGGAATTTCTGTTCATTGACGTTTTTATATGTCCTTTGATGTACATAAAATAATGTGGTATTGTGACTTTACAAATATAAAGGGCATTTCCGACCAACGCCGAAAGCTTTATATTTAATTGTCACAAAACTATCAATGCATAGAATAGACCATGTGTTCATTTCAGTACATTAAATCAAAGATTATGGAGGAGAATAGGATGGAGCTTGAAAAAAGACTTAAAGAGAAATTAGAGGCCCCAACCCTGAATTATGAAAAATACTTCTCAGAAAAGGCACTTGGAATGAAGGCTTCAGAGATTAGAGAGCTCTTGAAGCTTGTAGAAAGTTCAGATGTAATTTCGCTGGCAGGAGGACTCCCAGCACCTGAGACGTTCCCTGTTGAAATAATCGAAGAGATTACAAAGGAGGTTCTTAAGGATCATGCTGCTCAGGCCCTTCAGTACGGAACTACCAAGGGATTCACCCCCTTAAGGCTCGCTTTAGCAGAATGGATGAGGAAGAGATACGAAATCCCAATCTCAAAGGTTGATATAATGATTACTAGCGGTTCACAACAGGCTCTTGACCTTATTGGAAGAGTTTTCATGAATCCGGGAGATATTGTTGTTGTTGAAGGTCCCACTTATCTGGCAACTCTCCAGGCCTTCAAGTATTATGACCCAGAGTTGGTCCAGATTTCCCTCGATGATGAGGGTATGAGGGTGGATCTCCTTGAGGAGAAATTGGAAGAGCTGGAGAAGGAAGGTAAGAAAGTAAAGGTAGTTTACACAATTCCGACGTTCCAGAATCCCGCTGGAGTCACCATGAATGAGAAGAGGAGAAAGAGGCTCCTTGAATTAGCATCCCAACACGACTTCATAATAGTGGAGGACAATCCTTATGGAGAGCTTCGCTACTCTGGAGAACACATAAAGCCAATTAAAGCATGGGATGAAGAGGGAAGGGTACTCTATCTGGGAACCTTCTCAAAGATTCTGGCCCCAGGATTTAGAATTGGGTGGATAGCTGGAGAGCCCCACTTCATAAGAAAACTGGAGATAGCAAAGCAGAGTGTTGATCTATGTACTAACACCTTCAGCCAAGTAATAGCTTGGAAGTATGTTGAGGGAGGCCACTTGGATGCTCATATTCCAAAGATAGTTGATTTCTACAAGCCTAAGAGGGACGCCATGTTAAAAGCTTTGGAAGAGTTTATGCC
>QMUE01000034.1 GCA_003663535.1 Thermococci archaeon | reverse complement strand
GTCATGATAAATACTCAGGAAAAAAACTTTAACGCTCAACTGCTTATCCTAACAGTATGTATTTTTTTAAGCACAAAACTTTAAAAAGTTCGTCAAAACCTAAAGTTTAAAAGAAAAAGTTAGAGATTCAACCGCTTTTTAATTCTTTGAAGTTCTCTTTTTGCATCTTTTAAGCCAAGTTCTTCGAGGACTTCCTCTTTTGGAAGGCCATTTTCGTCATAGCCAATTTCTTTGTAATACTGCTTCACTTTTGCTTTAATATTCTCTTTACTTGGGGCCTTTCCTTTAACAGGCCCGTTTGGTAATGGTTCGTAGAACCTTGAGGGATTATCATCATCTTTTCTTGGATCCCAGTAAACATCCGGGCCACCTAGGAGGAGAAGGATCCTTTGGAGATGTATTACTCTCATCCCAATTTCATTGAACCACTGCTCGGGTTTTATGTTAAAACCAGTTACTGCGTTTCCAAACTCTAAGATATTCTCGAAGCCAGGTTGTGTGACGAAGAAACATATTACAGCTGAGTCATAGAAAGCGTTGATCATTTCACCTTCATAACTTCTAGCTGGTAAGGCTGCTGTCGAAGTGTGATCGCCACCTTGAACTGAGACTGCATAACTGATGTCTTTTGTATAATCAAGGTTGCTTCTTACTCCATGTGCTCCGATACCTATTCCTTTCACGTGTACGGCGTATTTTATGACATCTATTCCTTTTGTTTTGGAGATTTTTAATGAAGCTCTATATGTCCCATCTGCTAATATCTCTCCAATTCCTTCTTTGTTGGCTATTAGGTGCAAAAGTTTTGCAAAAGCTTTTTCATCTCCCCAGTTAAGTTCAAAGCCAATATCGTCTTTCGTTAGAATTCCCCTCTGATAAAGTTCAGCCACAAATCCCAAAGTATTTCCAGCGTTTATGCCATCTAGTCCGAGTTCATCCACAAGGTATGATAGATAAACGATTTTTTCTGGCTCGAATATTCCAAGATTAGTCCCCAGATATGCTTGGAGCTCATAGTCAGGTGCATCTGTAATTGCTCCCTTGTATGGGCCGTAACGAAGGTATGAAATCTTCATACAGTTGATTGGGCATCCATAGTCGGCCCAATATTTCTTTATCCAAGCTATATTCTCGAAATTGGCCACACTTATCTCTTTGTTATCATGATACTCTTCTTGCCAGTTTCTTATAGGTTCACTTGAGCGGTCATGGCCGACACTATAACCTCCAGCTCCAGTCCCCCATTCTCTAAATGTGGTTGATGAGAACGATTTTCTCCAGAACTCCTTTAAGAGTATCTTTACTTTCTCTTTGTCATAAACTTCTGGAAGGGCTTTGCTTCCTTTTACGAGTATGGCTTTAAGATTCTTGCTTCCCATAACCGCTCCATAACCACCATAGCCAGCCGCATGCATGAGTTTTGCCATTATAGCAGCAATACGCACTTTGTTCTCTCCAGCCCGTCCTATATATATCATTGCAGGCTCTTTTGGGATTCCTTTCAGCATTTCTTTCTTTTTTATCTCTTCGTGAACTTCTTTAAGAAGGGTCTTGTAGAGTTCAGTTCCTCCCATACCCCAGTATTTGCTTGCGTCCCTTATCTTCACGGTATCGTTGTGGACAAGAAGATACACTGGGCTTTTAGCTTTGCCCCGTATTATAACTCCATCATAGCCTGAGGTTTTAAGTTCTAAAGCGACCTCGCTGCTTAGCACGCTCCCTACAACACCGTTGCTTTCTGGGGATTTGGAAATAACAGCAGTCTTCATTCCGGGATAATAGCCGGTTAGAGGTCCACTTAATATCAAAAGCAAGTTTTCCTCACCGAGAGGTTCAACACTCTCCCATTTTTCTCCAAGCTCTTTCCAGAGAAGATAGGTACCTACTCCTCTGCCTCCATAGAACTTCTTAAGAATCTCTTCATCAAGTTCAATCTCCTTTATCTTCTCCTTTGTTAAATTAATGTCAAGAAGCTTTCCGGTATAACCGTCCATTTTTCTCACCTTAAAAATTCTTCTCCGTACATTTTTCTTGCAATCTCAAAGCTTTTCTCTATGGGCCCTTTTGCAAAGGTCTTGAAAACGGATCTGTAGTTTCCTTTAACTAGTTTTAGAGCGTCATGACCAGCCTCGTGGCAGACTTCAACACACTTGGGTTCTCCTCCACAGAGATCACATATAACTACGCTCCCTTTGCCTGCCGGAATCCTTGGGACGCTTCCTGGACATGCTGTAATGCATGCACCACACTCGGTACATTTTTCTTCCTCAACAAGGACCGCGCCTGTTTTTTCATCTACACTTAAGGCATTCATCGGACAGGCGTTTACACATGGATAATCTGGGCATTGGACGCAAGTATGGGGCATATCAACGCCGGGCAGGAACTCAAAAACTCTTATCCTTGATGCTTCCGGCCAGATAATTCCTTCATGTTCTAAAGAGCATGTTATTTCACATAGCCTGCAGCCACTGCATTTATCAGGGGTTATCAGGATCCAAACTCTCTCGAAAATTTCGTGTTGGATGTTTTGGGGTTCATTCTCGCTCATGGTATCACCAAAAATACTCTATGTTTTCTTTTTATATAAGGATTACGCAAATTAGAGCGTTCAAACTAATTTCTGAAGGAAACGCTTAAAAACCCAATTCTTGTAGAAGGAGACATGAAAAAAGCGGAACTGATCCTCCTAGGAATTACAGCCATATGGGGACTTACCTTTCCGGCCATGAAGGTTAGTCTTGAGTATCTCTCACCGGTTCTTTTCTTGGCATATCGTTTTAGCGTTGCTTCCCTTCTTATGTTGGTATTTTTTGGTAAAAAAGTTCTGAAAAAAGAAACACTTTTTGAGGGCTTTGTCTTAGGGTCTACCTTGTTTTTTGGACATGCTTCTCAAATCATTGGGTTGAAGTATACCTCTGCATCGAATTCTGCATTTATAACATCTCTCTACGTCGTTTTTACCCCGTTCGTGGCTTATGTGCTCCTTGGAGATAAGTTGAAGGGTAAGGATTTTCTATCTCTGGGTGCCGCTATAGTCGGCTTATATTTGATATCGGGTGCAACACTCCGCTTTAATTATGGGGATTTGTTAACAGTTCTTTGTGCAATTTCATTTGCATTTCAGATAGTCTTGATCCATAAGTTCAAGGAAAAGGATTATTTAAGCTTGGCATTCTGGCAGATATTCTGGAATTTTGTATTTTCATTGAGTTATGCTCTAATTGTGGAGGGGTTCGCTTTCCCAAGAGAAACAGTGCCATGGGTTGGAATACTTTACACTGCAGTTTTAGCAACAGTAATTGGCTTTACTTTTCAGATAAAGTATCAAAAAGAAACAAAAGCACATAAAGCAGCATTGATTTATTCAGCTGAACCTATATTTGGACATATTTCTTCATTTTTGACTATAGGGGAAGTGTTGAGTTCAAGAGGGTATCTAGGAGCAATACTAATTCTGGTTGCAATATGGAATGAAATAAGAAAGGATATTGGTTAAAAGCTAATCTGTGGACTTGCATCGGGAGAAGTTAGTGGTTTTTGTACTTTTTGTCTGATTCCAATTTCCAGAACTTCTTTGACCCTTCTGATATCAACTATCGTGTTTATACATCCTGCTCTTAGTAATGGGACAGCTTGGAGGGGGATCTTTAAGATGGAAAGTTTTTCACTGGCCTCGGCCAGCTCGGGCCAGCATGCTATTCCAATTGCTGCTTTTATTTCACCCTTTGGAACCTTCTCCTTGAGGATTTTCTTTACCAAACTTCCCCCAGGAACCACGTAGAATTGCTTATATCCAAGCTTCTCTCCATATTCTATTATATCTCCAATTGAGCATTTCCCACATTTTGTGCATTCCCATCCATACTCGCCAAATTCAGCAGGGCATTCCTTTACATTCCTTAGACATTGGGGAATGAAGACGGCACGTTTTTCAATGGGTACTCTTGCGAGGTCTTCTTTGTATGCCTTGTTTTTTATCTCGACGTAAATTTGGTCGGTGAGCTCTTCATCCTCGCTTATTAGAGATAGGGCCATTCTAACTGCATTTCGCGTGCTTAGATCCGACCCAATTGAGGCCAGTTTTGCTATTATGTTTTCAATTCCCATTTTTTCACCCTTCGGAATGATGGAATTTAAAGTTATAAACTTTTGGAATCATACAAGTATTCTTTTTAGGATTTGTAGCTCTCTTTCATTCCAAGCCTCTTTTTCAATCACTAATATAAGAGTTCCCCCATATAAACTCGTGAAATCTTTTAATGAAGCAAAGAATTTTGCCAATGATTCAAATCCATTGTATGCTTTTAGGTACTCCGGACAGTCTATAATAATAACTCCTCCAAACCCTTTGTTTTTGGCTTCTTTGAGGTATCTAACAGAGGTATCAATTATGAACGCCAAGTTAGTTGGAGATATGGAGTGTCTCACCTCTACAGTCGATATGAAAAATGTATTCCATGCCTTTGGAACCTTTGAGTCCCTAACAAATGCCAACACGGGGATGTCTTTCAACTCATCCTTCATTGAGGAATACTCAGTGGGACTAATCAACACAACGCCGGGATGAACATATGTCTTTACAGAGGGTTTCTCAGGCTTTATAAATTCTTCCGCAAAGACGAACTTTATCATCACATAAGCAGAAACAATGCTAAAAATGGCTCCAAGGGTGAAGCCTATAGGGGTGAACCAATCTACCCTTCTCATTATTGGGAAATCAAGCTCATGAAGGCCATATATCAGCAGAACACTTCCTAGATAGAGTGCTCGATGGTTATAGATTTTCCGTACGTAGATTATTATAGCTCCCGAAAACATTATGAATAGGGCAGAAACTGCATAGGGGAGGCCGAGAACCACGAACCAATCTGAAGAGTAATCTAAAATTCCTAACAGAATCCCATAAATACTTATTATTGGTGGAATTGTAGATAATATTCTCAGTTGTTTGCTTCCAATACCCTCTTCCTCCAAGAGGACAATAACACCATAGAACAGGAACATTGCCCAAAACGCTTCGGATAAAGAGAGAACATACAAACTTTCAATTATGCCAGAAACTATTGAAAAAGCCGCAGCAATCCATGAGAGAGACCAGTATAACGCTGGTTTCCTTTTATGTTTCCAGTAAACATAAGCGAGAAATAAAGCTCCCACTATTTTTGCAGAGAGGCTGAATGATTGGCCAAGGAGGAGCAAGGTGGGATTCATACATTTCCCCAGTTTTAATATTAGAGTCTCCATGTATATAACCACTTCGGTTTTGCTTCTTAGAGATTTTTTAAACCTTCAATGCGCTCTTAATATGGGGAGTTCAATGAGAATTGAAGAGGAGATTCAAAGGACTCAAAAACTATTTTTGGTGTTTAGAGGAGAAAGGAAATATAAACCACTCCCAAGAGGAAAAGAACTAACCCTGGGATCAGCATCGCTTTGTAAACTTTACCCAGATCTGCGTTGTAATATTCTGCAGAAAATACTAAACACAGGTGAACCGGGCTAAAGAGCATCCCCATGTATCCGCTTAAGTAAGCAAGGGCTATCTTGTCAAAGCCTGTGAAGAAAGGAAGCAAGAGGGGGAACGCCATACCAACATAAGCGAAGCTAATTCCTGTCATTAATCCTATCAAAAATGGAGTTAATCCTATTACAAGTACCACAGGTAGATTTAATTCTATAATTGTTTTGGGTAGGGCTTCAACAGCCCCAGTAACCTCTAGGAGCTTGTTGAAATACATAACGGAAAGTAGAAGAAATATTATTTTTGGTTGAAGTGTATATTTCACGAGTTCTTTATGGTTTATCTTATTAAAGTGAGGTATTAAAGCAGATGAGAATCCAATAAAGGCACCATAGACCATGTCATAACCTAAAACAATGGAGACGAGGATTATTACCATAATGGGGTAGGTGCTTTTAAGAAATAACTTTAGTCCTTCTTTTGTATTTTTATTTTCGTCTTCTTGTGATTTTATTGGCCGTAGGAAAAAGAGGTATCCAACTAGGATCATAACTAGTGTCAATGAAAACATTTTGGTGCTAAACTCTCTAACAGTTATGTCTAAAATGGCCGATGCGATTATTATCGCTTGATACATAGGCCAAGAGTGTTCCCATATATGCCTGAACCAGTAATTGATGATGGTTTTTCTCTCTGGTGAGACGTTAAGTTTATCGGCGATGGTTTCTATCATTGGGGCAGAAACTAAGGCTCCAGCGGGCATGGGTAGTAACCCTATTAAAGCGGGAAGGGCGGCTAGAGAATATTTTTCATTTGGGAAAAGATCTTTTGTGGCCTTTTCCATTAGTTTTAAGTATCCTATTTGAGAAAAGATGCCAGTTAGGGCCATTATAGAAACTATAATTAGGATAAGCCGCACTGTAGACCATTCAGTTGAGGAAATGTAAAGAGAAGTAAGAAGTTTTTTAGGGCCTAAGCCAAAAAGAACTCCCAGAAGGAGAGATCCTAGAAATATTGATACTCCGATGTTTATCTTTAGTCTGATGAATCCGATGATAACTCCAAATGACACCAAAAGATAAAGGAGCTCATTCATGGTTTTCACCGAGATATTAAAGTGTAGATAGATATCTTAGCGGGGTTTATAAGATTATCTCCAGTTTTAACAACAAAGAGTTGATAAAGTATTGATGTTGGTTGGTTTTTTGGAAGGCCTCCAATAGAGCACTAATATATTGGGGAAAAGTCAAAAGAATTTATTATATGAAAGCCTCGCCCTTCAGGACGGGGAGGAGGCCAGAAACCATGTTATTCAGGTCATAATGACCGAGAACAGAATAAGAGGAAGGCGCGAAGAAGAGAGACTCGTAGAAGCGAAGACTTGTGCTTGTTTTTCATTATTTTTGTTATTAAGTTTCGGCAAAAGATTTATAAACAAAACTCCACAATTTTGACCGATGCCCATGAGGGGGGAGTGTTTTATCCTTCGCTTTGCATTTTGCCCATGATTCCTTGGGCTATTCTACTAACCTAATCTATTCTATAAACTGTAGGAGGTTTTTGATATGATAAAAGAGCCAGAGATGAAAGAATATAATCCACAGGTCTTAGAAGAGAAAATAGAAAAGTTCTGGAAGGAAAATGACATCTACAATAAAGCAAAAAAAGCCCGAGAAACTGGCCCTGATTATTATTTCCTTGATGGGCCCCCATATGTAAGTGGTGCCATTCATTTAGGTACTGCATGGAACAAAATAGTAAAGGACATGGTCATACGTTTCAGAAGCATGCAGGGGTATAACGTTAGGAGACAACCAGGGTTTGATATGCATGGCCTTCCAATAGAGGTTAAAGTTGAGCAGGCCCTAGGATTGAAGTACAAGAAAGATATAGAAGAGAAGGTGGGAGTTGAGAACTTCATAAAGAAGTGTAGAGAGTTTGCTTTAACTAATCTTAAAATCATGACTGAACAATTTAGAATGCTTGGAGTTTGGATGGATTGGGATAATCCATACATGACGATTAGAAATGAATACGTAGAGTCTGCGTGGTTTACCTTAAAGAAGGCATGGAAGAAGGGTCTATTAGAGAAGGATCAGAGAGTCCTTCACTGGTGTCCAAGATGTGAAACTGCATTAGCCGAACACGAGGTTAGAGGGGAATACAAGATAAGGGAGGATCCCAGTATATACGTGAAGTTCCCAGTAGAAGGAAAGGAGAACGAATATGTTGTCATCTGGACCACAACTCCATGGACTCTCCCTGCTAACCTTGCAGTGACTGTTCATCCGGAATATGAGTATGCAAAGGTGAAGGTATATCATGAAGGGAAAGAAGAGTATTGGATAGTAGCAAAAGCGCTTGTTGAGAGAATTCTTGAAGAAGTTGGAGCTAAAGGCGAGATAGTGGAAGAATTCAAAGGTGAAGAACTGGAAGGGCTCCGCTATGTACATCCATTCTTAGAGGAATACCCAAGACAGAAAGAATTTAGAGAGAAATACAAGTGGGCTCATAGATTAATACTCGGTGAACATGTAACTCTTGGAGAAGGTACTGGACTGGTTCACACAGCTCCGGGCCATGGTGAAGAAGACTTTGAAATAGGAAAACAATATGGACTTCCAATTTATTCACCCCTTGATGATGAAGGAAGGTACTATGAAGGAAAATGGAAGGGCAAATTCGTTAAAGATGCTGATCCAGAGATAACAGAATACCTAAGAGAAAAGGGCCTTCTCCTCAAAGCAGGAACAATAGAACACAAATATCCACACTGCTGGCGTTGTAAAACACCTCTCATATTTAGGGCTACTGATCAATGGTTCCTTAAGATAAGCAAAGTTAAGGACAAAATAATAGAAGAAAACGACAAAAACGTCACTTGGTATCCCGATTGGGTAAAGATAAGGTACGACAATGGTGTCATGAACTCAGGTGATTGGTGTGTCTCAAGGCAAAGGTATTGGGGAATACCTCTCCCAATATGGAGTAGTGAAGATGGAGAGATATACATGGTAGGTACCTTTAAAGAACTTGTTGAGCTTTCAGTAGCCATTGAAGTTAATGGTGAGAGGATAGAACTTCCAGAGAGTTATGACGAAAAGCTTAGAGTCATAGAAGAAAAACTCGGGCCAGAAGATCTTCACAGACCATACGTTGATGCCTTTGTTATAAAAGTAAACAACAAGGAAATGAAACGTGTCAAAGATGTGCTCGATGTATGGTTTGATAGTGGAATAGCAAGTTGGGCGTCTTTAGACTACCCAAGGAGAAAAGATCTATTTGAGAGGCTCTGGCCAGCAGACTTCATTGTAGAAGGAGAAGACCAGGTTACAAAGTGGTTCTACTCCCAGCAAGCTGCTTCAGTTGTGGCTTTTGATACGGTCCCCTACAGAAAAGTAGCAATGCATGGTTATGTACTAGATGAAAAAGGAGACAAGATGAGCAAGAGCCTTGGGAATATAATAAGGCCAGAAGAAGTTATTCAAAAAGAAGGTAGAGATCCGTTTAGATTCTATATGCTTTGGGCAACTACTCCATGGGAGAATCTTAGATTCAGCTGGAAAGGTCTGGCTCAAGTTAAGAGAATGCTCAACATACTATGGAACGTCTACATACTGACCTCAACATATATGAGCCTGGATAACTTTGATCCTACCAAACTTAATCCCGAGGAGCTTCCATTTAGAGAGGAAGACAAGTGGATACTTTCGAGGGTTAATACTCTAATCAGCACTGTGGAAGATGGCCTAGAGAGTTTTTATCTAACAAGAGCGACAAGAGGCATAGAAAACTTCGTTATAGAGGATCTCAGTAGATGGTACGTTAGACTCATAAGAAAAAGGCTATGGGTTGAGAGAGATGATCCTGATAAATTAGCTGCTTACTGGACTCTTTGGAAGGTATTTGATGTCTTGCTCAGGTTAATGGCTCCCTTTACACCGTACATAGCTGAAGAAATTTATCAAAACCTAATAAGACCATTTAGCAATAAAGAAAGTGTGCACCTAGAAGACTGGCCGAAAAAAGATGAAAACTGGGTGGACAGAGACCTTGAAAAAGAGATGGAAATAGTTAGAAGGATAGTAGAATCTGGCTCGGCAGCAAGACAAAAAGCTAGAATAAAACTTCGTTACCCTGTGAAGCAAGTAATAGTAGAAACTGAAGACGAAATAACTAAGAAAGCTGTAGAAAGACTCAACCGGCTTTTAAGAGATCAATTG
>QMUE01000033.1 GCA_003663535.1 Thermococci archaeon | reverse complement strand
TGCATGGGCCATAAAAAAGATTGGAGATGTCTCATGTGCAGTTTTCCTAGGCGGCACAGAAAAGATAGGGGATATGAAATCCCTAGAAGAAAAGATAGGTGTTAAATTGTATTATGGCGAGAGTTATATTTCGAATATTAAAAAAGCCATTAATGAAAATAAAATTGAGGAAGTTATCGATCTGAGTGATGAGCCGGTGCTGAATTATGAAGACCGCTTTAGAATAGCTGCAGTACTATTAAAACATAGCATAGAATACAAAGGAGCTGATTTTGAGTTTTCTCCAAAAGAGATGATTCAAATTAACAAACCAAGCCTTACAATACTCGGAACCGGAAAGAGAGTTGGGAAAACAGCAATAAGTGGATTCATTGCGAGAACACTAAAAGAGATCTCAAAACCAATAATAGTAACAATGGGACGAGGGGGCCCAGAAGAACCAGAAATAATTGAAGGAAACAAACTGGAGATCACCCCCGATTTCCTAGTTAAGGTAGCAGAATCAGGCAAACACGCCGCCTCAGACCATTTTGAAGATGCTCTAACTTCAAGAGTTCTCACTATAGGTTGCAGAAGATGCGGAGGTGGAATGGCTGGATTTAGCTTCTTTGATATAGTTAATAAAGGAATAAAACTTGCAGAAAAGCTTGAAGGGGATATTGTGATATTAGAGGGAAGTGGAGCCACGTTTCCAGCTGTTAAAGCAGATAAATACATAACCGTGGTGGGAGCCACACAAAGGATTGAGTTTATAAAAAGCTATTTTGGGCCATTCAGAATTGGCCTTGCGGATTTAATTGTTGTAACTCTCGCGGATATGATAAGCAAAGAAAAGATCGAGAAAATTCAAAAGATTATAGAGAAGATAAATCCTGATGCAGAGATCCATTTGACTGCATTTAAACCAAGGCCCTTAAGTGAGATAAGAGGTAAAAAGGCCATTCTTGTAATGACTGCCCCTCCAGAAGGGTTAGAAAAAGCAGCTGCACACTTAGAAAATCATTATGATGTGGAGATCATCGGCAAAAGTGCCAACCTTGCCAATCGCCCCAAGCTAATTGAGGATTTAAGCCGATTTAAGTATTATGATACAGTTCTTGTCGAATTGAAAGCTGCCGCCGTAGATATTGTCACAAGAGAAGCCCTAAAGTATGGAAAAGAAGTTATATACATTGACAACGAACCGGTAAATATAGATAACAAGAATTTGAGAGAAGCTGTGTTAGAAATTGGGTGGGAACTTAAGGGGGAGAGAAAATGATAATTGTAATTGACCCCGAAAAAAATACAAGAATACCTTTCTCTAGAGGAATCCTTACTAGATCCATCACCACCACAGGGGTTGATGTAGGTGTAGCTTATTCTATAGCAACTGAAATAGTAAAAGATCTTCAAAGAAAAAAGATAAAATTGATAACAAAAGAGGAAATTAGAGAGATAACGTATGAAAAACTCATAGGACACGGTTTAAAAGACGCTGCCAGAAAATATCTCTTTTGGCATGAACTTAGGAAGCTGAAATATCCAATGATAATACTCATAGGTGGAACAACAGGAGTTGGAAAATCTACCTTGGCTACAGAACTAGCCTTTAGACTTGGAATAAGAACAGTTATTGGCACAGACACCATTAGAGAGGTCATGAGAAAAATGATAAACAAAGAGCTTTTACCATCAATTCATACTTCCTCATTTTTAGCCTGGAAAGAACTTAAAAACTTACCAAGAAATGTGGATTCTCTTATATATGGTTTCGAAAACCAAGTGAGGTATACTAGCGTTGGGATTAATGCAGTCATAGAACGTTCATACAAAGAGGGATTTAATACAATAATAGAGGGCATCCACCTCGTCCCCGGTTATGTATCACTCAATGATAGGAGTTTTATGTATTTAATCAGTGTAAAGAGCCCAGATGCTCTTGAAGCGAGATTTTACGAACGAGCACGTTATAGCCTCCGACCAGCAGAGTATTACATAAAAAATATTGAAGAGATCATTCACATTCAAGAGTATTTAATCAAAAAAGCAAGAGAATATGAAATTCCAGTAATAGAAAACATTGAGCTTGAGGCATCCATAAATAGCATAATGACCCATTTAATGGAAGAGATATCTAAAAGGCTTAAAGAAAGAGGAATTAAACTGAAAATCGAATAACAAAAACTCTTTTATCTTTTAACAAAGTATTAATATTTAGAAGTCGTTTTATGGTGGTCCCAATGGATGAAAATGCGCCAATTAAAGTTTACATGACAAAGAAACTCATTGGTGTGAAACCAGATGACACAATTCAAGAGGCCTGTAGAGTTATGGTGGAATTTGATATCGGCTCTCTTGTAGTTGTTGATAATGGCAATGTTGTGGGCTTCTTCACAAAAAGTGACATTATAAGGAGGGTGATTGTTCCCGGCTTAGCTTACAATACTCCCGTAGCAGAGATCATGTCAAAGGAATTAATTACTGTGAATGTGAATACTCCCTTAAAAAAGGTGTTAGAAATAATGGCAGCAAAAAGGATAAAGCACATGCTTATTGAAGAGGGAGGAAAAGTTGTAGGAATCTTCACTCTAAGTGACCTCCTTGAAGCTAGCAGAAGAAAACTTGAAACAGCCATTTCGGTAGAGTGATCATCATGATAAAGATAGCCCATATAAGTGACACTCATATAACAAGTGGAGAAGCTTACAAAGGATATGCCTACGACCTAATAGCCAATGAGATAAACACTCTAGACTACAACTTAGTTATCCACACAGGAGACGTTACAAATGAGGGGTTAAGAGAAGAATATGAAAGAGCGAGTTATGAACTGAAGAAGATACAGAAACCTCTTATTGTGCTTCCTGGTAACCACGATGCCAGAAATGTTGGATATGAGCTCTTTCAAAAGTATATTGGACCATTAAATGGTGTATATGAGCGAAAAGACCTAGTAATAATCTGGACAGATTCAACAATCCCTGATTTGAATGACGGAAGAATAGGTGGATACAAATTTCACTGGCTCAAAGAGAAGCTCGAAGAATATTCCCACAAGAAATTTAAGATCGTCGCTTCACACCACCATCTAGTCCCTTTACCCGACACTGGAAGAGAAAGAAACGTTCTTTTTAATGCAGGCGATGTATTGGAGTTGCTCCTCAAACATGAGGTTAATCTTTATTTATGTGGCCACAAGCATGTCCCTAACATCTACAGTGTGGAAGGTCTTGTAGTAGCAAACTCCGGATGCACATCATGTCGAAAAACAAGAAAAGGAGATGTAAACAGTTATAACATAATCAAAATTAAAGACAATGGAAAAATATCAGTAACAATCAAACGAGTGACAGGAGATATTCATAAAAGGGACTTCACAGTTAAGAAACAAAGGATTTTTATTCCCAGAAAGAAGAGACTGTTTAGAATTATCCAAATTAGTGAAAGTAATGTCTCGGATAGGATATACTTTAGAGAAAAGGTGCTCAAAAACGCCATAAAAGCTATCAACGAGAGATATAAACCAGATCTGGTAGTTCACTGTGGGGATATGGTGGAGGTTGGTATTGAGAGATATTACGCAAAGGCCTATCCCCTTTGGGAAAAGATAAAGGGTGAGAAGATTATCGTTCCGGGACATAATGACATAACTTACTTGGGCTACGAGCTGTTTAGAGAGTATTTTGGAGAACCTGAAATTATAGAAAATGGGGACTTCACTTTCATACCAATCATATCGGCCCAATACGAAACCCCAATAGGGGTGGTAGGAAGAATAGGTCAAAAAATCCTTAAAGAGCACTTGAAAGAATACGAGGATACCTTCAGAGTTATAATTATGCATCACAATATAACCCCAATACCCAAAAGCCGGGAAATAGGGTTTTTAGAGGATGGAGGAAACGTTTTGAAGATATTGACCGATGAAAAGGCAAATTTAGTTCTAACGGGCCATGGTGGAAATAGTCTAGGAATGAAGATAGAACAAACACCAATAATAAATGCTGGTTCAATAAGTTGGGAACTCCACAGAAATCCCTTTGGAAATTCATTTAATTTAATAGATATCTACGAAGATATGATCGCAACATTTGAAATCCAGGCAACTTGGGGATCTAGAAAGCTCCTAGGAATGTGGAAAATTAAAACAGAGGTGCCATGGGACTAGCCAAAGAAAGCACCCATCATGTCCATCTGCTCTTCAGAAAATCCTTTAACCTTAAATTCAGGCATTTTATCAATTAGCTCAGTGTATTTTTCCTCGCTTACCTTCTCTGAGGCCCCATTTTTTATATAAAATGCCTTCAGAATGCCCTCCGCTTTATAAGCAACTAAAAACTCCCCAGTTTCTATGTTTCCGAAGTCTACGAATATAGCATTCCCACCAGTGTAAGGCTTCTTACACTTAAACGGAACACTCGCAGAGTTTAACATAGCATCTCCAAGTGCAAAGTTTGCCTTTTTACCATTTATTTCAGTCCAAAAAGGAACACCCTCAAAGTCACCTTCCACTACTACAAGGGTTCTCTGTCCATCAAATTCTATAACCGGAGCACCCTTGTTCTCAAGTATATGAAAAAGTTCCTCAATTGTCTCAGCATTCTTTAAACTTGCAACAAATCCCTCAACTTTCATGTCAATCCCTCCATTTTTCTTTCCAAAAGAAATAAGCGAGGAGATTTATAATCATTCCTCCTCTTTTATAAGTTCCCCTTCTTCACCTTTTTCATTGGAGAGTTCCCTTAAACGGTCAATACCAGATCCAACTGCTATCAGTATATCCCCCTCTTCAATAGTTTCGTCCTTTGAAGGATTGTAAATATAACGACATCCTCTCTTTATTGCGATTAGCCTAACCCCTACTTTTGTGGGAAGTTTAAGCTGTTTTAAGGGATTTCCAATGAGTATTGAACCTTTATTAACTTTAACTCTGCCAATTTCCTCATCAACATCATGCATTATCTTTCTTATCACCGGATGAGGTTCCACATCCCTAAGGACTAAATCCGAGATCTCATATGCAGAATCAGATATCTGCTCATTGATATTGGCCATCTCAATTATGCTTAACAACTTCTCGGGATCTTCTTCATATTTAGCAGCTCTCAAAGCCAGTTTTTTAACTTTAAGCGTGAGTTCATCCATCTTCTCCTCAAGAATGTAAACTTCATCAGCTATATCCTCACTATCATACATAACTGAAGAAAATGCAAGGTCTACCACAAGGGAAGAGAGGTTTTTCATTTCTATCAAGCAGTCTCTAATCTCCTCAAGCTCTTTCATCACCAACCACCCTAATAATACCTCTAGCAATTTCCTTAAGATGTTCCACAGATGTGTGAGTACCCCTACCAATAAGCACATCACCAGGTTTTATCTTAAAGTCCTTATCCGGAGCAAATATCCACCTCTTACCCCTTCTAACAGCGATTATCCAGACACCTGTATTGCTTGCCAATTTTAGGTCTCCCAGAGTCTTCCCTACTAGAATTGAGTCCTGTGTAACTGTTATTTTAGCTATAACTTCCTCACTTTCCATTATTGCTTCTGTAATAACGGGGTGAAGTGCAATACCTTCTAAAACCATTTTGGCCAAATCACCAGCAGCATTCGATATGTCTTCTATAGAATTGGCCATTTGTAATACGGAAGTTATCTGTTCGGCCTCTTTTGGGTTTCTTGCTGCCAAAACTGCATGGGTCATTAAATGATAATTAAGAAGATCCATTCTCTCTTCAAGATCAAGGACCTCCTCAGCTATTTCTTTGTCCCCAAAGAGGATCGATGTATAAGCAAGATCAACCATGAGCTCAACAATATTTTTCATTTCTATAAAGAGTTCCTTAACACTTTTAGGTTGATATTCAAATTCCCCAAATTCCTCCATCTACCTATCCTCCCGTTTTTATCTCATACCCCATTTTCTTTTAAGGTTTTCTTAACCTAAACAATCAGATGGGCAACACCTACCGTGAAGAGTGTTGAAAAGATATCGGCCAAAGTTGTTATCGTGGGAACGGTGGCATTATCAGGATCTAAACCTAGCCTATCAAAGGCTATTGCTAAAAAATACGCCATCCACATAACCCCAAATGCCAAAAGGGGGTAGAGCAATAAAAAAGGTTTTACGAATCCAATATGTGTATGGAGTGTGAGTTTAACAACGCCAATTGCAATCAAATTTGCTAATACTCCTAATATAGCAGCTGAAATAGTATAAAGGGAA
This sequence comes from Thermococci archaeon, assembly GCA_003663535.1. Classification (GTDB taxonomy): domain Archaea; phylum Methanobacteriota_B; class Thermococci; order Thermococcales; family Thermococcaceae; genus Thermococcus_A. The sequence continues at coordinate 3,623 of QMUE01000033.1, read as the reverse complement.
ATTTCAATTACGGTTGTTTTGTTAAAAAGTTTCTCTATTTCCCCAAGATGTATTCTAGTAGATGTTTTTGCTCCTATTACTGACCCCAGATTTCCAGTACTGTCAAGTATCGCTGGATACATAACACTAAAAATTATTGAAGCATGAATTATATCACTATAACTCTCCAAAAGTGTTCCGGATATGCTCGAAATAAATGCCAATACTCCCACAATACTTAATACTTCGACAAAGACCTTTCTCTCTTGTTTTCCAATTTTAAACCCTTTACCCACTATTAATGAGAGAATTATGGCAAGAACCAAAAGGAAATAAAAAGTCTTAGGAGTATCTTCATATAAGAACATGAAACCAACCAAAAGTGGAATAGTAATCAAGTCAGCGATAGAAGTTACTATCGGTGCAGCTACTGCATCTGGATCTACCCCTTTTTTAAATGGAATTATAGTAGCCAAAGCAGTTGAATATCCTAACAAAAGACTTGTAAATATGGTAGAGGTTATTACTATCAAAAAGACAGCGACTGCAATTCCAACTTCTCTAACTTTAATCACGCCTACAAGCCAAAGTATGGTAACAGGAAGTAATGAGAGAAGTATAGAAATGAAAATATTCTTAACAACGTTTTTGTCCTTTAGAGTTGGATTCATTTCACCTAAATGGAGCATAGTTGTAAAACGAGAAGCTAAAGATCCATATATATTTCCTCTAAGGCCCATGAGACCAGGGAGAATAACGAGAATTATTGGATATTCAATCATTATTTTCTTAAAGAATTTTCCAAGAAACGCTCCAGCAAAAAAGTCAAGGAGTAAGCATAAAAATAATGCTGGAAATGACGCTAGAATAATTTCTTTTAACAATCCTTCTACTCCCCTCGACGAACCTACTCGAACTACTGCCACTTACCTCACTCTCCATCTTTTTGTTCCTCCTGGTGCTTTTCTCTTATCATTATGATAACTCTCAAAAAATCCTATAAAAAGGTTTTGGTAACTCTAACTCATGAAAAGGCCTATGAAAAGGAAGAAATAAAAGACAAAAGGTTTATTCAAACTGGAACGGTGATATATAATCACCATATTTTTCTTTCGCCTCAATTAGTCTATGTCTTTCTTCTTCTAGAACTTTAAAGAGCTCTTCAGGGATATTACCAACATCTCTGTAAATCTTTTCAATCCTTTCTATCTTAGCTAAAAATTCTGGAACCCTTATTGTAAACTGCTTCTCATAGTCTTCCCTGCTGTAATCTTTGTTGAGGACTTCCTTAAAGAGCTTCTTTAGGTCTTCATATTTGGGAATGTATCCAACGGGAGTTTTTATTGCATCCACGTCTCCATGAACCCTCAGTTCCATCCACTTGAGCCACACAGATTTATCAAGCTTGTGATTGAGCCATTTCCCATCTTTGTCCCTGAGGAAATAGTTGACTGCAAATATCTTAGGCTTTATTCTAAGCTTTTTCTCAAATTCAAGATAATTCTTTAAGTACTTCCCGATATGAACACTTAGGAAATCAAGGATTGCCATTGGATTAAATGCCCTGACTCCCTCTTTCCCAAGAGTGGCTGCTGTAGTTTCACTTTCCAAAGCCGCGCCCATTGTTATAACACCATGAGCCCAATCAAAGGCTTCTCTAACCGGAGGCCAAGTATCTGCATCCCTACCTCCAAAAATCATGCCGCCAACTCTAACACCGCACGGGGTCTCCAATGCTTCCAAGTCAGCATTTGGGAATGCATCTAAGCTAACTGTGAAACGAGCGTTTTTGTGGCTTGGTGGAATTTCATTGCCTTCTGAATCTTTTTTACCTCTCCACCACTTGCCACTATGGTTTTCTCCCTCATCCGGAATTGGGATGCCCATATCGTTCCAGTAAGGTTTTCCATCCTTAATGAGAACATTAGAGAAAATTATCTCGTTCGGTGAGTGAAGAACTTCCCAAATTATTGGGTCATCTTCCTGATTAACTCCTTGAATTATTCCAAAAACACCCTTCTCGACGTTTGCACCTCTTGCTTCTCCTTTCATGTCAACTATAAATGCTAGATCATCTCCTACAATATTCTCCCAAGAAATCATGGCAGTTGAGGTCTTACCACACATTGATGGGTAAGCTCCAGTGAAGTATGTCCTTCTTCCATTTGGCCCATTTACACGCATTAAGAACATGTGCTCACTTAACCAGCCCTCTTCAACGGCTCTTTTTATAGTTAATCTAAATGCAAGCTTCTTCAATCCTATGGTGTTTCCACCATACTGAGTATTTGCAGAGTAAACGGTTTCACCTTCTAAATCAATGTATACTCTCCTCTTATCTATGTTCTTGCTGGTCTTCCTTTCATCGAGTTCTCCTGCTGAATGTACGAACTTTAAGAACTTTGCCTCTCTACCTAAGCGCTTAAATTCTTCGTATCCCTTTCTATAAAGTATAAATTCACTATGAGCAACATAAGCAGAATCAGTAAGCTGAACTGCTGGTATCGTGAAAACGGAATTTTTAGGGCCGAGCACAAAGAAGCATACAAAGAGCTCCTTCCCTTTAGCTATACCTTTCATAATCTCATGTATCTCTTTAAGGCCTTTTTCTCTGTCCATAGTATTAATAAAAGGTATTTCAACACCTTTAGGCACTAATATTTTAGTTCTTGCCTTATCTCTTGCTTGATCGTAGTAACCATCATAATGGATGGTATGGCCTTCCATTGCAAGAGATTTTTCCTCACCATACTCAATTGCCCTTCTTCTTATGTAATTCTCATCTTCTTTTGAATCCGTACAAATAAAGACTCTTGCAGGATTCAGAAGTTCAATGTACTTTGCCAAGAATTCATTAAGTTCTGGGTTACCAATCCCTTTAATTTTTTCAAATTGTTCCGGATCTAGTCTTTTCTTTAGATAATCCTCTGGAGTCATTTACATCACCGTAAAACTTTTACATTTAGAAATTAAAAAGGTTTCTACAATATCCCGCCAGACATCACCAAAAATTATATTAACAGAGACTTCCTAATTCTTATGGTGCAAAAAATATGCATGCAGTGATCCTAACGGGCGGAAAAGGGACACGATTGCTTCCCTTAACAGTTTATCGTCCCAAACCAATGATCCCATTCTTCAATAAACCCATGATGGAATATGTGGTAAAAGAACTAGTAAACGCCGGTGTAGAAGAGATATTTATCCTCGTAGGGTATCTCAAAGAGAGGATCATGAATTATTTCGGTGATGGAAGCGATTTTGGAGTGGAAATAAAATATTCAAATGGAGAAAATATAAAACTTGGAACAGCCGGCGCTACAAAAAAAGTAGCAGACAGAATAGATGATACTTTCATTGTGGCTTCAAGCGACGTGCTCACAAACCTTGATATCAAGACACTCTATGATTACCATAAAAAAAAGAAAGCTCTAGCTACTATAGCTTTATCCCGGGTTGAAGATCCAAGCCAATATGGGATTGCAATTGTAAATTCAAATAACAGAATATTAAAGTTCAAGGAAAAGCCCAGACCTGAAGAAGCTTTTAGTAATCTAGTGAATGCAGGTGTTTACATTTTTGAGCCTGAGGTCTTTGACCTAGTTCCTAGAGGGCAGAATTTTGATTTCTCCCTTAACCTATTC
>QMUE01000032.1 GCA_003663535.1 Thermococci archaeon | reverse complement strand
TATAGAATCCTCTCTAAAAGCTCCTTCTCGTTTTCACCAATTGTTATTTCGACTCTATATTGGTGTGAGATTCTCTTTTTACCTCTCGATGAATCGAAGTATTCAATATCTTTTCGAAGCAATGTGCCCTCGGCTAAAATAATCCCTGAGAGTTCCCCCTTTAAGATTTCCCCTTCAGAAGGTTTGTTTTTCTCAAACTCGGCAATTTTCTCAAAAAGCTTGGTTGTGATAATTTTGCCCTTTACTTTTCCTGAGAGAAATGATCTTGCAAGGCTATCTCTAATCATCGTTTGTCTGTCATTTTCAGTGACTACCGGGATCTTATGATTTGGAGTGCATTTCAAGCCGTTTATATTGATTAGTTCACTTTCGTAGTAATACTCCCAGACTTTTCTGACTTTTTGCCATCCGTCTATGCCGAGTATATAGTCCCCTTCCTTAACCTCACTGATGTTTACAATTCCCTTACCCTTTACTAAAACTTTTGTATCTGCTGGGTGGCACCTAAAGTCTAAATAGGCAATATTCCCCCATAAACCCCGTTCTGGCTCTTTAACGTAACCTCCGAGATATGTTGTCCTCAAACGTCTCTTATATTCTTCATTACTGGGCCTATTTGGAGCAAGTTCATTCCTCTCATAAGCTACTCTTAACATATACCACTCTACAAGATTTCCTGTGCTTGAGCGGGATACATCCCAAACGCTTTGCCCTATAAGCTTCGCCAGCTCTGCCTCCATGGGAAAAAACTCTCTTCCAAGTTCATACGTTGCTTTTGCATCTTCCATTGAATATTGGGCCAATTTTTTCAGACCTTCCCCAGTTTCCCAGATGGCAGCTATTTCCTCTGCTCCAAGCTTGCTCTTATGTTTTCCTAAAACTGCTTCATAAACTGCTTCAAGCGTATAAGTGGGAAGATTTATTGCTCTTTTCACTACCGGGAAAAGATCGAAGTGTATTCTCCCTTTGATTTCTACAGCAAAACTATTCCCCATTCTTTGTATTTTAGGCACTGAGTTCTCTTTATCCCTGCTCAAAATTAAGCGAAGGCCTAATTTTTCTGCTCTTTTTATGAGATAAGGAAGATCAAAGTTATCCCCATTATAAGTTATAATCACGTCAGGGTCTTTTTCTTTGATTATTTGAATAAAGCGTTTTACCATTTCTCTCTCATTAGAGACAACATCTACGTATGGGAGATCAATATTCTTCCAGGTAATAACTCCTGCTCCTTCTTCATCGGCATAGCTTATCATTATTATTTCTCCTTTTCCAAACTCATCTCCCTCGTGATAAAATGTCTCTATGTCAAAAGCGAGCATTTTAAGCTCTTCTTCTCCCTCCATAGGAATTAGTCCTTTGTCTATCAAATATCGTTTTGCAAAAGGAATATCATACTCATAAATATCCAAGACAGCAGGGTGTTCACGTATTTTGTTTCTAATTGCCGGTACGTCTTGTGGGTGTTCTAATATCAATTTCCATACTTTAACTGGCTTTTTTAAGAATTTTTTCTCCACTTTTACTGCATCAAGTATCCTTACAGTTTTTCCATGTCTCTCCCCTTTTATTTGTTTGATCTCATCAATTGCAGAATCTTCAGATAGAAGAGCGTAGATATAAGGCTGAAAATGAGGGTCCAGCTCTATTTTAAACTCTCCATTTTCTTTTTTAAAAATTCGGACTATTGGCTTACCATCTTTGGTTATATAATCAGCACCCAATATCATAAACTCACCAATATAAACTCGAACTCAAATTAAATAAAATTTCCGCCAAATTTTTAAACCTGCTATCAAATCCACGACCATGGAATTATTTTACAAAATAAACTTTCATGAATTGATTGCGGATATCTTAAGCCTTATAGAAGAGAGAGAACTTTCCTCAAAAAATGCGCTAGAAAGAACTTTCAAGCGAGTTGGGGGTAAAGATAGGGAGAGAGCAAGAGGCCTAGCTCATGCTTATATCTTTGAAATTGAAAAATGGAGAAGAAAGATAGATTTCATTGGAAATTCGGTCCTCAAGGGAACCAAGATAGAGGAGCTCGATCTTTATCTGGCTAACCTCCTCAGAATCGGAATATTTGAAATGAAGTTCAAAGGAGTGGCCCCCGCAATAGCTACGGATTCAATAGTGAGAACCGTAAAAGATAAATATGATTTAAGCAGGGCAAAGTTTATCAATGCTGTTCTAAGAGAGGTGGAGGGTTTTGATGTTGGAAAAGCCCTTGAGGATCTGAGAGAGAGGGACAAAATGGAGTATCTAAGTATAAAATTCTCACACCCTCGTTGGTATGTGGAATATGTGATAGGTCTTTTGGGGTATGAAGAGGGAGTGAGGCTTTTACTAAGCAACAACAAACCCCAAAGGTACTATATAAGAGTGAACCCATTAAAAACCGATATAGATTCTTTATCGGACTATTTAGAGGAACATGGGGTTAGAGTCGCTAGGACTCCAGTTGATGATATTTTAAAAGTTTTGGAATATAAAACCCCAATCACCCGTCTCGAATGGTATAAAGAAGGATATTTTGTAATACAGGATTTAGCGAGTGCTTATGTTGCTCATGTCCTTTCTCCTGAAAAAGGAGAAAGAGTTCTTGATTTAGCTGCGGCTCCAGGTAGTAAAACATTTCATGTCGCACACTTGATGGAAAATACTGGGGAGATAATTGCTGTGGACTATTCTCTTGAAAGACTTAGGAAAATGGAGACTAAAATGAAACGGCTAGGAGTTAAAAACATCAAACTTGTCCACGCTGATGGTATAAAGTTCAAAGACAAGGAAAAATTTGACAAGATAATTCTGGATGCTCCGTGCTCGTCTTCTGGAACGTATAGGCAGTTCCCTGAAGTAAAATGGCGATTTAACAAAGAGAAAATAAAGAAGGTTATCCAAGTACAAAAAGCGATGATTAGAAATGCCTATAAGAACCTGAGAGATGAAGGGGAAATGACTTACTCGACATGTTCAATAAGAATTGATGAAAACGAGGAAAATGTAAAATATGCCATAGAGAAAGTTGGTTTTGAACTAATTAATTACCCCTTCACTTGGGGGGAGAGAGGATTTGCTGAAATTAGAGGCAAAGTTTTTAGAAGCTTCACTCATTTGCACGATTGCAATAGCTTCTTTATCGCAAAATTGAAAAGATAAAAGATCAAGACTCTATTTCTTCGATAGCACTCATTAATAGTTCTATTGCATCCCTTTCATATAGGTAAGCACGTCTTACGGCATAAATTCTAGGTAGTGGGACGTATTGTTTCCAAATCTTTATCCTTATGCTCTCAAGATCATCGGTATGCCAAGCATAAAGCATCTGTTCAGTTGCATTAAGATGCAATTCCAAGGCCTTTTCTAAAGTTTCATTGCTAACTCCAATTTCTTCGGCTTTTGCATAAAGAGCTGCAAACTGGTCATATTCATTGAAAAAGTACTTGCTCCAGATCTGGGTCATCATTATGTAACTTCTTCTATCAGCCTTTCCTTTACCTTTCCTAACGAATTTTAAATCGTCAATAAACGCAAAAGTGTCTACTGAGAAATCATACTCATCAGCTACTTGAAATACGAGAGTTATTTCCTTCCCTCTATAACCACTCACATCCAAGCTCGCTGTATATGTCGATGTAACTTCATTAATATTGACAGTTGGATCTGGAGCCGTATAGTTCTGAATTCCATCCCCCACATACGGTATATTCCCATTAGGCAAAAGAGCCATGTCTTTAGTGGAGCCACCCGGCAAGATTACATATGCTCTAAAAAAGTCTCTATATTCATTCACATAGTCTGGAATCTCATTTGAACCAAAAAGCCACTTAAAGGACAAAGTTTCAGCATTAGTGGGGACTTTTAGTTTAATTGTTAAAGTTGCAACATCGTTTATTTCGGTTCCAAACACTGGATGCCCATTAGGAATTGAGATTCCTCCCGTTGATCCAATATTACCATCAACTGCACTGCTCGCAATTCCAGAGCTTAGAATTATATACGAATTGCCTTCTACCGGAAATCCCAGCTTGTTAATATTTGATATGAAAACCTGGCCATCTCCTCCTTCAAAAGTAGCACTTATGAGGGCATCTTTAGAATTTTCACTCAAGATGGCAAGAGCTTCTTGTTTTGCATCTCTGGGCGCAGGAGAACTAACTGCAAAACTTCCTAAACTAGCCAAAAACAAAAATACAATCCCTAGGGTTATTAACTTTTTCAATATCAACACCTTCCATATATTCTATTAATTTAATAGAAGCTTAGAGTATTTAGGTAATGGGTCATTACCCCTTAGAAATCCAGATTTTCTTTATAAATCCCAAATTGAGAAAAATGGGAGAAATAATGTAGCTAAAGCTTTCGTTTTACCGAACCATTGGGATGCTCCTCTTCAAAAATTTCAGCTGTGAAACGGTAAACCTCAGTACTTTTGTCCATCCAACAGTCAGGTGGTAAACCAGCTTTCCAGCATGTTTCACTTAAAAATTCTTCTTCATCCCAACTCCATTCTATAGGGACTTGTGGTAGGAGAAGCCCACTATAAATCCCCTTTTTAATGATTAATCCATCTCTCCCAACTTTTATCCTATTGGGCCTCTCATGGGGAGGGCCTTCCACAAGTTCAGGAGGGGTTAGAACACTGACCTCAATCGTAATCTTGTTCAGCTCTTCAATACTGAGTGGAGGAAAGCGTGGATCATCTACAGCAGCATAGATTGCTGCTTTTATTGTAGCTTTAACTAATGGGTAAATCGGGTATGGAAACCCAATACATCCCCTTAATGCTTGTTGAGGAGGCACATTATATCGGTTTAATGTAACGAATACTCCCATTTTCTCCCAAAGACCTGATGGGGTGTCTTGAGGAGGTTCAAGCTCTTTACCATTCTTTAGGTATTCTTCTATTGCTGTTCTAGCTAGTTTTATTAGGAATAATCCCCATTCCTCTTTTATCTTATACATAAATCTCACCAAGAATAGTTTCATCTAACAACAAATAAGGTTTTTCCACCGTTAAGCTTAAAAAATTGTCGAGCATAATTTAGCCAGGTGTCGAATATAAACATTATAATAAAGTTGTCATAATTACATTGGAAGAGGAAAGCTTGAGTAGATATGCCATCCATGTAGTAAAGTTTTTAGAGGAGAAAAAAGTAAAATATTAATTGATTACTATGAAAATAGTCATCGAAGCTACCAGTTTGGGTGAAGGCTTTAAAATAATAAAAGAACCCCATGAACTAATGTTTAAATTAGGTGCAAAAAGAGTGAGTACAACAATAAGAATTGATAACAAAAGGGATAAAGATAGAGATATGAAAGATAAATTCAAATCAGTTTTTGAAAAAATTTGGGGGGATTAAGATTAAAGCATTAGTGCTCGCCATTGATAGAGATGATGATTTTGGCAAAAAAGCTGGAGTTAACGGTCCAATTATTGGTAGGGATGCTTGTGTGGATGCAGCACTAAAGCTGAGTTTAGCTGATCCCGAAGATAGTGATGCCAATGTTCTCTATGCTGCTGTGAAATTATATGATGAACTTAAAGAGCGTGCGGAATTTGAGGATATAGAGGTAGCTCTCATTACGGGCCATCCTGAAGTGGGAGTTAAAAGTGACTTAGAATTAAACAAGCAATTGGAGAAAGTTCTTACCCAATTTCCGGCTGATGGTATAATACCTGTTACAGATGGAGCTGAAGACGAGCAAATTTTTCCAATAATCACTTCAAAAGTTCCTGTTATAAGCACAAAAAGAATTGTTGTGAAACAGAGCGAAAGTATAGAAACAACGTATTACATAATTTATCGTTATTTAAAAGAGATCTTAAGTGACCCAGAAGCTGCTAAAATATTCTTTGGGTTGCCAGGAATGGTACTTCTCATCTACGGTATAGCAAGACTGCTCTCCATAAAGTACCAGCAGAGTGTTACTATTATTTCATCCACAGTTACTGGTGTTATTTTATTCCTTATAGGGGCCTACTTCTTCGCAAAGGCATTTAAAGTAAAAGAAGCTTTAAACCACTTCTTTACTAAGGGGTTCATACAATTTGTGTCCATAGTAGCTGCACTATTCGTGGTTTTTGCTGGGGCGGTGAATGCCTATCTGAACTTAGAGCGTATAGCACTAGAGCTAATCGGGAGATACCCAGGCACAGAGCTTTTAGGAGTTGTAATATTCCTAAATGCCATAAATACATCATTTGTTGCAGCTTTGGGAGTTTTAATGATTGGCAAGGTTATCCATTCTTATTTAAGAAGAGATCACCACATATGGTATTACATAAGCGGGCTTCTCCTTCTTCCAGCACTTTGGGTTACTATTGATGTTACCACTCTCTATGCTCTCTCCATACTATCTTTTTACTCCATGGAATTTCTTAAAAAAGGTATAATTGCTTTGGGAGATATAGCACTTGCAACGCTGGTGGGAATGTACTTAAGAGATAAAGTAAGAGGATGGGGAAAAGTTGAAGCTGAGGGAAGCACTGCATAAATATGAAGAAATACAAAAGAGATCCAAAAAAGAAATGGCAAAACTCTTACAAGAGTATACAAAAAGGATAGAGCACATGATTTTGGATATTTTAAAGTTATTACAGCAACTCAACGAAAAAGAAATCCCAAAAGAAGTGGATCCTAGACTTGCAAGAATCGTAAAAATGGAGAGAGAAACTTATGTCAGGGCCCTTCAAAATATGCTTGGAAAGATACAAGACATCAAAGATGTGGAAAAAATATTACCTGAAATATCTCGACTACACGTTGCTCATGGTAGGCACCTGCTTCTAATATTCGAAAAAGATGTGTACAAAATAAATAACCTCCTAAAGAGCTTGTCTAACGAATATGCCAAGTATGTTTCAGAAATCGAAAAATTACAACCTAAAGAAATCATGGCAGAAAAACTATTAAAGGAAGTCGAAGATTTCAAAAAGCATATACATGAAGAGGAGCAGAATCTAAAAGACCTTGTTGAAATGCTAAGTGAGCTTAATGAGAGGAAAAAGAAGTTAGAGGAATCTTCCGAATTCATTGCTTTGCGAGAAAATGAAAAAGAGCTCAAAAAGGAAATTTCAAGAGAGGAGCTTAACCTACGTTCTAAGGTCTCCAAACTTCAAAAACCAATAAAACGGATGAGATTACCAGATAATCGTGCAAGAGAGTTTTTAAAAGATAGTGGTTATGCTCTTGAACACCCCCATGAATTTCTGGAACTTCTTGAGGAAATCAGCGATAAGTTAGACAAAAAGTATCAAAATACTGTTGAATGGGCAAAAAAGAATATTTCCACAAAGACTCAAAAACTTAAAGAGCTTAAGAGACAGTTGACAGAGGTTGAGATAGAATTATCTCATTTCAAGGCTGAGGAAGAGTCTCTCCACAAATCAATAGATGAACTAAAGCAGAAAATAAACAAAAAAGAGGAAAAAATAAAAGCTCTTAAAGAAGAGTTACAAAAAATAGAAAAGCAACTTGAAGAGAGTCTTTCAGAGCTCGAAAAAATTATTGGAGAAAAGATAGACTATTAAGTGTTAGGCTCAAACTTTTTATATTTTTAGGTAGACCTAATTCAGGTGGTAAGTATGAAAAAAGTTGATCGTTTGAGGTTTGGAACTGCGGGAATTCCAATCTCAACTCCCAAACCTTCCACTCTCACAGGAATAGAACAAGTTAAAAAGCTCGGATTGGATGCTATGGAACTAGAATTTGTTAGAAGAGTAAATCTAAAACCGGAGACGGCAAGGAAAATTAAATATGTGGCCCAGAAAAACGACGTTCTTCTAACAGCACATGCACCGTATTATATTAATTTAAACGCAGCTGAGAAGGCTAAGAGAGAAGCAAGTAAAAATAGAATAATTCAAAGCGCTGAACGACTTCATGAAGCTGGAGGATGGAGTGTGGTCTTCCATGCGGGATATTACCTTAAGCAAGAGCCCTCTAAAGTCTACGACACAATAAAAAGTGAGATAAGAGATATCGTAACAACCTTACAGGATAAAGGAGTTAATGTGTGGATTCGACCAGAACTTACTGGAAAACCAACTCAATTTGGAAATCTTAACGAACTTATACAGATGAGTCAAGAAGTAGAGCAAGTCTTGCCAGCAATAGACTTTGCGCACTGTCATGCTAGAAATAAAGGGAAGTACAACAGCACAGAGGAATGGAGAGAAATGCTTTCATTACTCGAAGAGGGATTAGGCCAGGATGCTTTGGATAATATGCATATACACATAAGTGGCATAGAGTACTCTGATAAAGGGGAAAGAAATCACCTAAACCTTCAAGAAAGTGATATGAAATGGGAAGATCTTCTGAGAGTTCTTAAGGAGTTTAAGGTCAAAGGTGTTGTAATAAGTGAAAGTCCAAATATAGAAGGAGACGCCTTACTCATGAAGAAAAAATATGAAGAGATTAAAGTCTAGAAAGAGAGTTCACGAGGAATTCTAAAAATATTTCAATATCTTCCATTTTGTTGTACAAGTGCGGTGATGCCCTTATACCATAGTGTCCTAGCGCACCTCTATGGCTGACTTTTATTCCTTCTGCAAGAATCCTCTGGTAAATTTCATCCTCTTTTTCATAACTTAAACCGGTTTTGATTGTTATTATTGCTGATTTCTCCCAGTCTTCCCCGCCTATAATTTCCAGGCCAAGGCCCAAGATCTCATCTTTGATTCTTCCTGCAAGATTGGTGTTGTGTCTTTCAATCTTCTCAATGCCAATTTCATTTATAACCTCCAAAGCTCCCCACAATGTAGTGGCAAGAAGATACGGTGGTCCACCTCCAAAATCAAATTTTCTAGCATCATTTCTAAAGTCAAAGTTACCCCATGGATCTTTCTCGGGCATGCCCCACCATGGAGACCATTCTCTCACTGGGGATTTCATGTTTAACAAACCTGCTATTGGAGAGGCTTCTTCTATGAGAGCATTTGAAACGTACATAAGTCCAGAGCCTACGGAGGGATTTAAGAGCCACTTTTCTCCTCCTGCAATCACGGCATCAACACCCTCCTTCTCCGGATAGAGGGTCAGGTTTCCTAGATGCTGCACAGCATCCACTATAACCCACGCCCCATGTTCATGAGCAATTCGGGAGAGCTCTCTCAGGTTCATCCTCTGGCCGGAGATCCATTGAACACTGCTTCCGATTATCGCAAAGGTATTATCATCTACTAGCTTTTCTATGTCTTCAAGATAGTACCAGCCATTTCTGTTCTTGATGACTCTAAGTTCAAGATTGTACCGTTGGGCATAACTTTTTAAAAGACAAGAGAGAGAAGGAAACTCCATGTCAAAGGAGATAATATTCATACTTTTTTTCGGTTCTATGGAAAGAAGTAACCTCCTTAAACCTTCCGTCGTTTGAATCGTTAACGTTAGGTTTTCTCTATTTGTACGTAGGAGTCTTTTTCCTTCCTCAAGGACGTTTTCCATAATTTCTTTGTCCAGAAAATCCACCGAATCAACGCCTTCTCTAAAATCTGTAAGATACGATAGAAAATCCATGCTTCGTTTAAGGGCTGTTAGTGGCAGAAATCCTGCACTTGCAGTGTTTAGATATGCCTTAAAGTTCCTTAAGCCAGGGAACAAATGTTTAACATTCATTTTTTCCACCTCAACCTTTCTCTAATCGTCCATATTTCTTCATTATCTTCAATAAGTCCTCCTTTGGTAAAGCATGACGGATGTGATTATCTCTCCCGGTCATCGCCTTTGCTTGGAGGAGGGAGTTGATTATCGCCTCCTCAACGGTTTCAGCAGTTGCTTTGAAAAGAGGGGACAAAACATTATCAGGAGTGCTTTTTATGTCAATAATTTCTTTCTGGTAATGTTTTATTCTCTGGGCAGTTGAGAAGGCAAAAATTATATCCCCACTTCC
>QMUE01000031.1 GCA_003663535.1 Thermococci archaeon | reverse complement strand
CGGCGGTCATAGCGGCGGGGTCACACCCGGACTCGTTTCGACCCCGGAAGTTAAGCCCGCCAGCGATCTCGGCGGTACTACCCTCCGAGAGGGGGTGGGAAACCGAGGACGCCGCCGGCCACTCAAATGCCCGGGTGGTGTAGCCAGGCCCATCATGCGGGACTGTCACTCCCGCGACTCGGGTTCAAATCCCGACCCGGGCGCCAGAGTCTTTTCGATGATATTATATTTTTCTTTGAAACTCTCACCTTTCAGGGAGGGGATACTTCACAACTGCAAATGTCTTCTAACATCACTAAAATTGGCTTTTGCTGTCATGTTAAGGGTTATTGGAGTTACGCTAACTTTTCTTTCAACTTTTAGAGCATACATATCAGTGCCTGGTTCTAGAGTATCTTTGGGGCATTGAGTACCGACTATCCAATAATAAGGATTCCCCTTAGGGTCGATTCTTTCTTCAACTGAGGCCATATACATTCTTTTAGCGAGTTTTGTGAGTTCTATAGGCGTGTTTTCATGTGCATCATATGGTGCATTAATGTTGAGCATATCAACACCCTTTGGCATTCCGTTACTCAGAATAGCCTTTGAAATTCTTTTTAAAAAGGATTTTGCTACAGAAAAGTCTATTTCTTCTCCTTCACCAAATTTATGTTTTTCTCGATTGACTTCTAAACTCATGGCTATACTGGGAATATCATGAGTAGCGGCTTCTATGGCAGCACTGGCTGTTCCAGAAATTGTAATCTCAGTACTCATATTTTCTCCCAAATTTATCCCGCTAACTGCGAGATCAAATTTACCAAAACGGGCCATGGCAAAAATTACACAATCAACGGGCATCCCGTCTAATGCATATGCCGCTTTTGCTCCCTTAAGTTTAATCCTTTTTGCCCTTAAAGGTCTGTGTAAGGTCATGGCTCTTCCACTAGCGCTTCTTTGGAACATTGGTGCTACTACATAAACCTTCCCAAGATCTTGAAGAGCTTCAACGGCCGCTTTTATTCCCCTTGAGTGAATTCCATCATCGTTTGTTACCAAGATCTTTGCCACTTTTACTTACCCCCCTACTTTTTCACTCACTTCTTCTTTTTTAATGCTTTCTGGAAGAGAGAAGTAGGCCACTATCTCCAGAATTTTGCCTATTAGAAGTACCAAAAGACCTATTCCAAGTGCTATCAGCAGAATCCCTCCTACGAAGTACAAAAAGCCAACCGTCTTAAAAGTATCAACTTGCACCTCGGAGGATATCTTTTCGTAGCTCTTTTTTGTATAGTAGGTGCCAAGGACAAACAAGATCCATGCTAGGAGGGCTCCTATCAGTATAGGTGCAATTAACCTTCTCATTCCTTCAAAACCCTCTTCCATCCCTTTAAAAGGGGCTCCTTTCAACACAGCAAATCCTATCGCGAGGACGAGAGCAAGAATTAGGACAATAAGTGCTCCAAATCGAAGAATAACTCCCACCAAGTAATCCCTGAATATGTCTTCTCTTTCGATTTCATCAGCAATTTCTTTCACTGCAAAGAGTAGAAGGACAAGCCCCAGCAATGTAACTAAACTCCCAACTCTTGGGATGAACCCACCAAGCAAAGATAGAATTGCTCCTATTCCACCATAGGTTTTTGCATTTGTTAAACTCATAAATCCTCACCTTAATTTTAAACTTTGTTTAAAGTATATCTCTTTTTCGGCTCTCCATCAAACTTAAAAAGGAATTTTCCAAGGTGTGATGGGTGAGAATACAATGACATTCTGGACCAGTGAGGACAACGTTGCTGGGAAAAAAGGAACTGCCCTTTATGTAATATTACCAACAATAGGATGTTATCGTTATAGAATTGGAGAAGCATGTTATATGTGCTCATATCCAGCAGAGGCTCCAAAAACACCGTGGACTCAGAGAGATCTTATTGAATATTTTAAAAAGGCCATCAAAAAAATTGAAGGAAAAAAAGGGCCAATTTCAGTTAGAATATTTACTTCAGGGAGCTTTTTTGATGATGGAGAAGTTAAACCTGCAACAAGGAAGGAGATTTTCTCCTTATTGGCGAAAATTGGGGATGTTAAGGAAATTGTTGTGGAGACCCGTTCTGAGCTTGTTAGATTTGGGACAGTTAAGGAGCTAGTTGATTTAGTAGAAGGCAAACACTTCGAGGTGGCTATAGGTCTTGAAACAGCAAGTGATGACATAGCTGATGTGGGGATAAATAAGGGGAATACTTTTGAAGAATTTATCACGGCCAGTAGAGTTATTAGAGAGGCTGGGGCACATGTGAAGACTTATCTGCTTCTAAAACCCGCTTTTCTAAATGAACGTGATGGAATTGAGGATATAAAAGAGAGCATAAAGAAAGCTGCCCCTTATACTGACACCTTCTCCATAAATATTACTAACATTCAAAGAGGCACAGTGTATGAGAGGTTGTGGGAAAAAAAGGAGTATCGGCCTCCATGGCTTTGGAGTGTTGTTGAGGTTATTAAATGGGCTAAAAGGAATTTTCCTGAAAAAAGAATTCTAAGCGATCCTGTGGGAGCTGGCTCGAAAAGAGGGCCCCATAATTGTGGGGAATGTGATAAAAGTGTCGCAAGGGCCATTAGGGACTTTTCAAACACTCAGAACCTGAAGCATCTGAAAAAAATCGAGCATGAATGTATTAAAGAATGGGAGTATATGATTATGGAAGGACTTCTGGATTGGCAACTTCAAATGTGGTAATCTTCCTTTATGAACATAAACTCTACTCATTTAAATTTCAATATTAAAATAGGGCATCTGATGCTGAATTGTGTACATTAAGGCGATATGTGTTGACTGTTCAGGCGCTAAAAGCCAACCCATTCTCTATGCATGTGCATAGGTGAGAAAATTTCGAAAACTTTAAATGTTTTACATACGTAAACAGGGTTAGTGGATCGTGGGTGATGCTTATGACAAATGTCGAAGTTAAAAAGGATGGATATCTCTCTATCGGGAAAACAGAAGCGGTTGAAATTAGTGTAGACACCTTTCTGTGTAAGGGATGTGGTATCTGCTTAGAACTCTGTCCAAGAAAAGTATTTGAGTGGAGCAAAGAACTTAGTGAAAAGGGTGTACACTACCCGATTCCGGTAAATGCAGATAAGTGCGTGAAGTGCAAGCTCTGTGAACTTCTATGTCCAGATTTTGCAATAGCTGTTAAGTGGTGATATCTCATGATAATCCGTGGAGATGAGCCTGAACAGATAAGACTCTTGAAAAAGCTGTATCCTAAGGGGAACTACTTCATGCAGGGGGATGAGGCCATAGCTTATGGTGCCCTTTTTGCAGGATGTAGATTTTATGCAGGATATCCAATAACACCTGCAAGTGAAATTGCTGAAACAATGGCAAGAGAACTCCCGAAACTTAAGGGTTATTACATTCAGATGGAGGATGAGATTGGGAGTATTGCAGCTGTTATAGGAGCTTCTTGGACAGGGTTTAAGAGCATGACAGCAACTTCTGGTCCTGGTTTTAGTTTAATGCAGGAAAACCTCGGCTATGCCATCTTCACTGAGACTCCCTTGGTTTTAGTAGATGTCCAGAGAAGTGGCCCTTCTACAGGCCAAGCTACTAAAGGAGCCCAGGGGGACTTTTTCCAGGCGAGATGGGGACCTCATGGCGATCATCCAATAATAGCCATCTCCTCAACGAGTGTGGAAGACAGCTTCTGGGAAACAATAAGGGCCTTCAGCTTGAGTGAGAAGTTTAGAATTCCGGTTCTTGTTCTTGCTGATGGGATTATAGGACATACAAGGGAACAAATAAAGATTCCCGACCCAACAGAAGTGGAGATAGTCTATAGAAAACTTCCTACCAGTGATGAAGAAGCCAAGTATCCTTTTGGAGATGTACATGGGGATTTAATTCCTCCTATGCCACTTTTTGGTCATGGTTACTTTACTCACGTTACAGGATCAACTCATAAAGAGAATGGTCTCAGGGATGTTTACACTCCTGAAGTTCACGACCGCTTAGTAAGAAGACTTCATAAGAAAATAGAACTGCATAAGACTGAGATTCAAAAGTGGGAGGAATACTATATTGAAGACGCTGAAATTCTGCTTGTAAGCTGGGGAGTTAGTGCAAGGCCTTCTCTTGGAGCGGTGATGAAGGGTAGAAAGAAGGGGATAAAAGTTGGCCTTTTTGTCCCAAAAACTGTTCACCCATTCCCCGGAGAGAGAATTAAAGAGCTTTCTAAAAATGTTCAACTGATCATTGTACCAGAGATGAACCTTGGGCAAGTGATACTTGAAGTACAGCGCTTTGTGAGAGATGAAGTTCCAGTTATTGGCGTGAACAAGATTGGTGGTGTGCCATTAACAGTAGAAGAAATTTTAAAAGAGATAGAAAGCTCAGCCGAGCGTTCTCGTCACCGTTCGGCGGATTAGATATTCATCATCGCTGATTGATGGTTGGTGTTGAGAATATTTAAAGGTGATGCGGATGGCAAAAGAAATTTATACCAAATATAAGATGGCAAAGTATCTCCGAAAGGAGGCTCTTCCTACCGCTCTTTGTCCTGGATGTGGAGGGGGAACTGTATTAAATGCCTTTGCAAATGCTATTGATCAACTTGGAATTGATCCACGGGATCTAGTGGTTGTGAGTGGAATTGGTTGCTCGGCATGGATAGCTTCTCCTTACTTTTTGGCGGACACTTTGCACACGACTCATGGAAGAGCAATAGCTTATGCAACGGGAGTTAAGGTGGGCTTACCCGATAAGAAGGTAGTGGTGATAAGTGGAGATGGAGATCTAGCGGGAATTGGTGGGAATCATTTAATCCATGCGGCCAGAAGGAACATTGATATTACCGTAATTCTTGTTAATAATTTCATTTATGGTATGACCGGCGGTCAAGTGGCTCCAACAACACCGTTTGGTGCCATTACAACCACCTCACCATATAGGAATGTTGAGCATCCTTTGAATATAGCGGAGACTGTGACCTCTGCTGGAGCATCTTATGTGGCAAGGTGGACAACTTTCCATGTTTATCAGTTAATTGAAAGCATAAAAAGGGCCCTGAGTGTGAAGGGCTTTGCATTGGTTGAAGCTATTTCTCAATGTCCCGTGCAGTTTGGAAGAAGAAACAGGATGAAGACACCAACAGAAATGCTTAGATGGTTCCAGAAGAATAGTGTTCCCCTAAGTAAAGCAAGGAATATGTCTCCAAATGAGCTTGAAGGGAAAATTGTGGTTGGAGAGTTAGTGAATAGAGAAAAACCAGAATTTACAGAAGAGCTTAATTCCCTTATTGAGGAAGTGAGCGAACATTATGGGTTGGGTGATAACAATGCAGATTAGACTGGCTGGGTTTGGTGGTCAGGGAGTAATTTTGGCAGGAGTTATATTGGGGGATGCAGCAGCTATAGAAGGCCTCAATGTTATCCAGACACAAGATTATGGATCTCAAAGTAGGGGAGGTCATTCCATTGCTGATTTGATAATTTCAAAGGATCCCATTTATGATTTAATCGTGACAAAGGCTGATGTTCTACTTGCCCTTGCCCAGCTTGGGTATGAATCCACAAAGGAGTCGCTTAGAGAGGGCGGCCTTTTAATAGTTGACACGGAATTGGTGCAACCTGATAAAGAGTTTACAGGTGCCCCATTCACTAGAATTGCTGAAGAGGAAGTAGGCTTGGCTTTAACTGTTAATATGGTTGCGCTTGGATATCTAGTTGCAAAAACAAATGTTGTGAAGAAAGAAAGTGTTGAAGAGGCAATAAGAAGAAGAGTTCCAAAGGGAACTGAGGAGATTAACTTAAAGGCATTTAGAATAGGGTATGAGGAGGGAACGAAATGAGATACCCATTTCCAGTGGGAGCGGTAGATTTTATTCAAGGGGATGAGGCCATAGCAAGGGCTGCAATTCTAGCAGGATGTAGATTTTATGCAGGATATCCAATAACACCTGCAAGTGAGATTTTTGAGGCCATGTCTATTTACATGCCCCTTGTAGATGGAGTGAGCATTCAGATGGAGGATGAGATTGGGAGTATTGCAGCTGTTATAGGAGCTTCTTGGGCAGGTGCTAAATCAATGACAGCCACCTCTGGACCGGGGTTTAGTTTAATGATGGAAAATCTTGGTTATGCAATAATGACTGAAACTCCTTTGGTTCTAGTGAATGTCCAGAGAAGTGGCCCTTCTACGGGCCAACCAACTCTGGCTGCTCAGGGTGACCTAATGCAAGCGATATGGGGAACGCATGGCGATCACAGCTTGATAGTGTTGACCCCGGCCACAGTTCAAGAGGCATTTGACATGACAATAAAGGCATTTAATCTCGCTGAAAAGTACAGGACCCCTGTTATACTGTTGACCGATGCTGAGGTAGGGCACATGAGAGAAAGGGTTTATGCTCCACATCCAGATGAGCTTGAACTTATTTATAGGAAGCTTCCTGCAAATGAAGAGGAAGCAAACTATCCTTTTGGAGATATTCATGGAGATTTGGTTCCTCCGATGCCTGTCTTCGGAAAAGGTCATCATACGTATGTTACAGGCCTGACACATGATGAAAAGGGGAGGCCCAAAACGGTGCAAAGTGAGATTCATGAGAAGCTGATAAAGCGGATAGTCGAGAAAATAGAGAAGAATAAAAAAGATATCGTTGATTATGAGGCTTATGAGCTTGAAGATGCTGAGATTGTCATTATTAGTTTTGGAATAGTGGCAAGATCTGCAATGAGAGCGGTTAAGGAATTACGTAAGAAAGGGATCAAAGCAGGACTCCTTAAGTTAAATGTCTTGTGGCCGTTTGATTTTGAGCTCATAGAAAGAATAGCAGAGAGGGTTGAGAAAATCTATGTAGTTGAGATGAATTTAGGCCAGTTATATCACATGGTAAAAGAGGGTGCTAACGGGAAAGCTCCAGTGGAGTTAATTCCCAAGATAGGAGGCGAAATACACACTCCAAAGGAGATAATAGAGAGAATTAAGGATAATTTGAGGTGGGGATAATGTATCTAAAGTCAAGCTACGAAATTAGGGATAAATATCTCCGAAAAGACATGCTTCCCACAATATTCTGTCCTGGTTGTGGTATAGGTGCTGTTTTGCAATACACTCTCAGAGCTATTGATGATCTTGGATTAAACCAAGACGAAGTGGTGTGGGTAAGTGGTATTGGATGTTCCTCAAGAGTTCCAGGTTATGTTAACTTTGACGGCTTACACACTACTCATGGAAGGGCCTTGGCATTTGCGACAGGAATAAAAATGGCAAATCCAGATCTTAAAGTCATAGCTTTCATGGGAGACGGTGATGCAGCCGCAATTGGTGGAAATCATTTGATTCACGCTATAAGAAGGAATCTTGACATTACAGTGATTTTAATTAACAACTTTACTTATGGAATGACAGGTGGACAAGTAGCACCAACTACTCCAAAGGGCCTCAGAGGAACTACAGCTCCATATGGAAGTTTTGAAAATCCATTTGATATTGCAGAGCTTGCTGTTGCCGCTGGTGCTAACTATGTAGCGAGATGGAGCGTTTTCAATTATCTTCAAGGAATAAACAGTATAAAGAAAGCCCTCCAGAAGGAAGGTTTTACTTTGGTTGAATTTCTCTCTCCATGCCCAATAAGCTTTGGAAGAAGAAATAAGCTTAAAACCGCTCCTGAATTGATAAAGTGGTACCAAAAACTCTCAGTTCCCATAAGTAAAGCAAAGGAAATGTCTCCGGAAGAACTCAAGGGCAAAGTGATTATCGGGGAGTTCATTGACAGAGATAGACCAAGTTTGGTTAAAGAATATGAAGCATACAAGAAAAGGGCCAAAAAGGCTATGAGGTGGGAAGAATGAGAAAGGAAGTCCTTATCGGTGGCTTTGGTGGTCAAGGAGTGATCCTTTCGAGTGTCATTCTGGGAAGAGCAGCTGCAGTTTATGAGGCCCTGTATTCAGTTCAAACCCAGGCATATGGTCCACAATCAAGGGGAGGAGCAAGTAAGGCCGAAGTTGTCATAAGTGACGAGTTAATAGATTACCCTAAGGCATTAAACCCAGATTATGCCGTTTTACTCTCCCAACAGGCCTATGAGAAATACCTCTCACTAGTTAAAGAGGGAGGCATAGTTATAGTAGAGAAAGATCTAATCCCCAATAGGAATGAAGAGCTTGAGAAGAACTTTAAGGTTTATGTAATTCCTTTCACCAAGCTAGCCGAGGAGAGTACAGGGCTTAGTCTAACGATGAATATCCTCACTCTTGGATTTTTAGTTAAACTGACTGGAATAGTAAGTGAAGATGCCATAGAAAAGGCCGTTCTTGATTCGATTCCCAAGGGAACGGAACATCTTAATTTAAAGGCCCTTAAAAAGGGTTTTGAACTTGGAGAAAAAGCTCTCAAAGGAGAGCTTTAGTCTTATTTCATTTTTCAATAAAAAATCAAGCTGATAGATATTTCTTTTGAATGTATTCGTGTATGGACTTTGCAGCTTTTTTCCATCTCCCATTGCTAGGATGACAGTTGCTTCTCCTCTAATTGCATCTCCTCCTGCAAATACACCAGAGATGCTTGTCATGAGCCTTTCATCAACAACAAGGGTTCCGTCAGGATTGGTTTTTAAGCCAGTTGCTTCTTCGCTTATTATCTTGTTTGGTTCTAGTCCTATTGCTATAACTACTGTGTCAGCTTCGAGTGGGATATACTCACCAGTACCCACTATTTTACGCTTTCCTTTGGCGTCTTTCTCTTCAAGGGCTTTCATTTTCTCAAACTTAACTGCCTTTACTTTACCATTCTCATCGCCGATGAATTCGACCGGATTGAGGAAAAACTCAAACTTGACGTCTTCTTCCTCTGCATGGTGTATTTCTTCTATTCTTGCCGTCATATCCTCCCTTCCGCGACGGTAGGCTATGATAACCTCACTTCCCATTCTAAGGGCTGAACGGGCTGCATCCATTGCGGTGTTACCAGCTCCAATAACAACGGTTCTTTTCCCTATGGTTAAGGGAGTATCGTATTTAGGGAACTCATATGCTTTCATGAGGTTTATTCTTGTGAGGAACTAGTTTGCTGTATAAATTCCATCGAGAAGAATTCCTGGCATGTTGAGGAGTTTTGGTGTTCCAGCCCCAGTTCCAATGAACACTGCATCGGCGTTTGTCATTGGTTGGTGGGGAGTTAACTCATTGAAAACTCACAACCACTCACAAAAAGAAGAACAGTTTAGTTAGGCGCAATGCTTATTTAGAGGAGAATCTATATTCTTCTTTGATATGTTGATAAACAAAACAAAGGGAAAAGTGTGGACCGGAAGAGTTAAAATTGCAGATACTTTCTTTAGGAGATTCAGGGGATTAATGTTAACTCCCAATGTAAATTATGCTCTTGTGTTCATTTTGCCTTCGGAAACAAGGTTAAATGCATCCATTCACATGTTTTTTATGCTTCAGAGTATAGATGTTATCTTTTTGGACTCTTCTAGGGAAGTAGTTGATCTGAAAAGGGCCCGGCCTTGGAGGTTTTATGTTCCAAAAGAAGGGGCCAAATATATCATTGAGACTCCCGTGGGTGTTATAGAGTATTTAAATGCTGAAATCGGTGACGAAATAGACTGGGAAGTGGAGGAAGAAAGAAGCGCAATCCCCTCACCAGTTGAAGCATTGAGTAAAATAGATATAAAAAACTCAAATGGAACTATAAGTCTTGCAGAACCCAAGCCGAAGCTTAGAGGGGAGTAATATGATTGATAACATCATCAAGTGCGTGAACTACCCCGGCCTTATGGGCGGGGTTTTGTGAGAGTTCATTCAGCATCCCGTTACCGGTAGCCTCACTCTCACAGGCCAGTTCACACGACCACTACCCCCTATCCTCCCGGAATCGGGGGTTACTTTGCACACCAGCCCTAGCAGGCTGTCCAGCCTTACGGCTGT
>QMUE01000030.1 GCA_003663535.1 Thermococci archaeon | reverse complement strand
GGATATTCAAGCTTTAAAGGTTTTGTTCCTCCATTTTTGTACCTTTCAACGGCCTTGAAAACTGCATCTTCGAGATCCTTCTTCGTTCTCCTTAAGCTTGGACTTATAGCAGAATACCGAGAGAATGCTTTCTTAAACGTCACTCTCTCTGCCCAAGGGGCAAACCTTTTCACATCCTCTTCAAGCAGTTTTTTATCCCCACCCACTAAAATAACTGGAATGTCATAATGACCCACTGCATAGCCGTTCAAGAGAAACTCACTGATCTCGATTCCATTTAACTCAAGCTTGCCAACGTTTGCACCGCTGTAAGTGTGATCGAAAATGGCGTATGGAGTCCCAGCTTTTGCGTGGTATCCCAAAAACAGAGCAACATCACACTTCTCAGCTCCAGCAACCATTGCCATTGGCCGTGGATACCCTCTAACAAGATAAGTGTACTCTGGAAGTTCTTCTGGAAGAAGGTTAACCATCGGACCGTGGCTATCTGCTATTACGACCTCACCAAATCCTGCATTGTGTAATGCCTCTACGACAGTTAAGGTTATTTCGGTCGCTATCTTCCTGGCCTCCTTGTAGAGAGTACCCTTTTCAACCAAATGTTCTAAACTCACTACAAACGGCATGCCTTCCAAATCCACAGAAATAAAGGCGCGCATTGAAATCACCAGTTAAAAAATTCGATCTCAATGTTTAAATAGCTTTTTTGAATGAAAAAGAGCAATCACTCGAAAATAATAAATACCTTGAATGCACTCATCTGAATAAGGGCGAACTAATGGGTGCAATAATTGAGCTTCTAAAAATGATCATAGGAATTTTAGTCTGGATTATTGTGATTATATTTATCCTATGGTTTCTTCAAGGATTCTGGAAAGGTCTTTCAGAATTAGTAAATGAGCTTCTAGGGCCTATAGACGACAAATGAAAGAACAGAGTGCCATCAAGGGCTAACTTCTTTAACTCCCTTTATTATGCTTTCCAAGCGCTTCTTTGATTCTTCTAATGAACCAGCCTTTTCTATTGCTGTACCAGTCACTATTATGTCCGCACCACTTTGAACAACTTCTTTTGCATCTTCATATGTTCTTATTCCTCCTCCCACTATGAGCGGAACATCAATAGCACTTTTAACAACTTTAATCATCTCATTGGGAACGTGTCCTGGTGCCCCACTTCCTGCTTCTAGATAAACTAACCTCATTCCCATGTATTGACCAGCTAAGGCATAAGCAGCAGCTATCTTCGGTTTGTGCCTTGGAATTAGGTTTGCATCACTTACCCATCCAGCAGTTTCGCCAGGTTCAACTACAAGATATGCCATCGGTATGGGTTCAATTCCATAATGTTTTACCTTAAAGGCCCCGAGAGCTTGGGCACCAGTAATAAAAAAGGGATTACGGGAGTTTAGAAGACTCATAAAAAATACCGCATCAGCATGCTTGCTCAGGCCTCCATGAGAACCTGGAAAGAGTATCACCGGCAAATTTGAATTCTCTTTTATAGCCTTAACAACTCCATCAAGAACTTCTCCTTCGGCACCTGTAGATCCACCCACCATTATAGCATCAACGCCTACTTTCTCACTTATTTTGGCAAGTTTTGAAGCTAATCCAGGTGAAACGTCCTCTGGATCGAGAAGTACGAAATGAAGTTTCTCTTCTTTGAGCTTCTCATGTATGTATGATTCAACTTTTCCAATTTTCAACATCATTTTCCCTCCACTCCATAATCTCCTGGGGATTTTTAATCCTTTTCCATTTAAGCTTCATTGAGTTTAAGATGGTATACAATATCTCACCAGGCGGATTATTTCCAAAGTAATATAAATTTGTTTTTGTAGAAACATCACTTGCTCCAAAACCATTAACTCCAACCGCATGAGAATCCAATGCCATAGAAAGATTCTCTTCGATTTTTACATTACTTGGAATTAAGTATGCTTCAATAATCCGAGCCTTATCGAGTAGATAATCTATGTGCCAGTGAAATCTCTTCCTTTGTCTGAAATGTCTCAAAATTCTGCCTTCAAGGGAATTCATGGCAGATCCTACATAGACATAATATCCTCTCTTCAAGATGAACTTTTTTGCTTTAGTCTTTATCTCCTGATCCTTTTCCAAGAAGACTACCAAGAAATACGCTCCCTTCATGGTTAGAAAATAGAATCCAAATTATATAAGCGCTTTGCAAAGAACAAAAGATAAAGTATATAAGCAACTTTTCAGAGAAAAATCCGAAGAGAGGTGCTTAATATGGACAAAAAGAAAAAACGTCCGATTGATGAATTTCCTTGGCAAGAATATGACAAAAGAGAATTTGAAGAGAAATATCCTAATCTGACAAAAGAGTTAAAAGAAGGGTCTGAAGTTGTTATTGAAGGATATACAAATAGAGAAGAAGAGGAAGAATTTATGGATTTTTCAGGTTACAGTCCAACTGTGATAGATTTCATAAGAAGATGTGAGACTGATGAAGAAGCCTTGGGGATTATCAATTGGATGGAAGATCACGGTGAGATCCCTCATAAACTTGCCAAAGAACTCCGTATAAAACTTGCCAAAGAAGGAGTAAGGAGTTTTGGAAGCAAAAAAGAGTGGGGTTGGTACGAGAGGCATAGGAAACGTTAGATGTTCCCAATTCTCTGTAATACCATTCCTTCTATTCTTATCGGTTCCATTCTTCTTGCTTGTATTATAGCTTGATCCAGTCGAGTTCCACTTTCCGCATGTATTGTGAATAGTGGATCTCTCTCCTTTACTTTTTCTCCTACCTTTACATGTAACATTATTCCAGCCCCCTTATCTTCAGGGGCCCCGGCGGCTCTAGCTATTGCCGTTATAGCCTTATTGTCAATTCTAGTTATATATCCTGAAGTTTGGGCCACAAATGTGTAGGTTTTATCTCCTATAGGAATGTCTTCCGGCTTTATGTTAGGGTCTCCACCCTGCTCCTCTATTATCTCTTTAAGCTTTTCATAAGCCTTGCCACTCTCTAGAATTTCTTTAGCCATTTTTTTGCCCATCCCTGCTGGAGCCACACCCCCCATCTCGAGCAATATTCCTGCTAACCCAGTCGCTTTTTCTACAAGACTTCCTGGTCCTTTACCCACCATTATTGTCTCTAGAGCCTCCTTAGCTTCTAGAGCTGGCCCCACAGTGTGTCCAATCGGCTGGCCACCATATGTTATTGCACTCTCCACATACTGGCCAAGTCGTTTTCCTAATTCTATGAAATCTTTTGCCAAAGACCTGGCATCTTCTACTTTCTCAACTTTAACCCCCTCTCCAGTTGGAATGTCAATCAATACGTACTGTGAGCCCATGGCGTATTTCTTTGACATTATACTTGCAAGCATAAGACCTCTTGGATCAACACTCAATGCTCTTTCGGCCTTTATTGTCAAATCGTCAGCAGGAGCTAAATTAAGAGCTCCCCCCCACACTAAACAGGCCCCAATTTTCTCCACAATTCTCTTGATTTCATCCAAAGAATGTGTTACTGGGGCCAAGACCTCCACTACGTCGGCCGTTCCAGCTGCGCTTGTTATTGCCCTAGAAGACGTTTTTGGAATTGTTAATCCTGCAGCAGCCACAATGGGAACCACAAGAATATTAGTCTTATTTCCGGGGACGCCTCCGATACTATGAACATCCATAATAGGTTTCCTATCAATGTCCAACATATCACCCGTTTCTGCCATAGCAGTGGTTAGCCATGCTATCTCATCCATATCAAGACCGTTTATCTCAAGTGAAGTTACAAAAGAACTTATCTCAATGTCTCTAAGCTTTCTATCTACAATATCCTTTACTATTGCTTCTATCTCAACTTTTTTTAGTTTTTGCCCGTTCATTTTTCTCCTAATATAGCGAACACTCTCAGGAGTTCCACTAGGAACCAAATTTACTACCTCTCCTTCAGAAAAAGTATAAGACCTCAAAACATCTTTTGTAACCCCAATTTCTCCCGGATTAATCGTTTTGCTTATAACAATATCACCATATATGGTCCTCTTAGCTGTTTCTACCTTAACTAAGTCTCCAGGATGAAGTTTTGCATTTTTTGCATCTTCCTCGCTAATAAAAACTAAGAACTTGCCAGTTTCAATATCAAGTATTCTCACTTTTGCCTTCATATTTTTCACCTCCTAATTCGGGGGGAAAATACAATACGTTGTAAAAATACTTAAGCTTTTCCCAAACCATGAAATATAAATAAAAGAGCTTAAAGATTTTTTATCTCTTCTTCAAGGGACTCTTCAAGAGCTTTTTCCCATTCTTCGATGTCAAAATCTACAAGCTCAGACTCCAGCTCCTCTTTTAAGTGGGCCACCCTCCTTTTGAGGGTACTTCTGCTTTCTTCATCGTATGCTACATAGCGTGAGGATCTCTTTTCGGATAGATAAAGTACTACCAGAAAGATATTCATAAGCAAAAGAAATATTACAAGAATCGTTGTGAAAAGACTCATCTTCTGCTCCCTCCAAACAAGGCTTTAAACACTCTTTTGATTGGACTCTCGGGTCGTGGTGGCGTATACCTAACTCCGGCAAGCTTAGCAGCAAGTTGTTTGTATGCTATAGCTGCTGGAGAAGTGGGATTTTTGATAACAAGTGGAATACCATAAGCACTTGCCCTTTTTACCTCTGGGTCCTCTGGAATTATCATTAACACTGGAACATCCAAAATCGTTTCAATATCTTCCTTAGATAATTCCGTTTTTTCATTAGTTACTCTGTTTAATACAGCCCCCAAGGGAAGAGTACCAAGCTTTTCTGCAACAAGTTTTGTTTTTAGAGAATCGGTTATAGCAGATATCTCAGGATTAGTAACGAGAATGAGCTCTTTTCCTATAAGTAATGCAGTTATAGAAGTCATCTCAAGCCCTGCTGGAGCATCAATCAAAATAAAATCCGCCAATGAAGATATTTCCCTCATAAGCTCTTTCAAACGTTCAGGGTTTTTTGCTTTTTTAATTTTTTCTAAGCTCAACCCCCCTGGTATTACTTTAACGCTTGCCGGCCCCTCATATATTGCATCATTAAGTTCTGCTTCTCCTGAAAGTACATCATGTAACGTTATTGGAATGTCTTCCATTCCTAAAATTAAACTCAAATTTGCCATTGTAATATCCGCATCTATAACTATAACTTCTTTCCCAAATTGTGCTAAAGCAACGCCCACATTGGCTATCGCTGTTGTTTTCCCAGTCCCACCTTTTCCAGAAGCAAAAACAATAGATCTTCCCACTTCTGTCCCTCCATTTGAATTTTTGACAACAATGTCTGAAAACTATAAGTAATGCAACTGTTATATCTTTGATGTCTAATCTTTTATATTTAACTCAATATTTGTGTTGACCCCAGCCACTTTAAGAAACTGAACCCTCACCGTGGATAGCGAGGGTTAATAAAGAAAAATATCAAAAAGGAAACTCAAAAATAAAAGGTTAGATTACTTCTCTTCCTCTTCTGCCTTCTTTTTAAAGGCTATAGCAGTGTCAGACAAACTTCTGAACAATTTTAGCATTTCCATTGGAAGTGTCAGGACTATGACATTGCTCTTATCTCCTGCCACATCGCTTATTGTTTGGAGAGTTCTAAGCTGTAATGCCATTGGGTGTTCAGATATAATCTCAGCGGCCTCTCTAAGTTTCTCAGCGGCCTGTCTTTCTGCCTCCGCAAGTGTAATTCTAGCTCTCCTTTCTCTCTCTGCTTCTGCTTGTCTTGCCATTGCCCTTTGCATTCCAGCTGGTAGTTCAACGTCCTTAATCTCTACTGCTGTAACTTTTATTCCCCAAGGATCCGTTGCTTCGTCTATTATCCTCTGCAACTCCCGATTAAGTTTTTCTCTTTCACTAAGGAGCTCATCCAAATGTGCCTGACCTATAACACTTCTCAAAGTCGTCTGTGACATCTGAGAAGTTGCCATGATGAAGTTCTTGACTTGAGTCACCGCTTTTACTGGATCAACAACCCTAAAGTAAACAACAGCGTTGACTCTTACAGGTACGTTGTCTTTTGTAATTGTTTCCTGCACTGGAACGTCCAAAACTTGGGTTCTTAGATCAATTATTATTGCCTTTTCGAAAATAGGGATTATGAAGAACAATCCAGGACCTCTTGCTCCCACAACCCTACCAAGTCTAAAGATTACTGCTCTTTCATATTCCTTCACTATTTTTATGGCCGATGCCAAAAACCCTAGCACAAAAACCAAAATTACTATATAAATAATCCATTCAAAGACCATTTCCTTCACCTCATCCTACTTTCTTCTTCAGGGTATTTTTCTTTTTCCCTAACAACAATAAGTTTAAGTCCTTCCATTCCAACAATCCGCACTTTTTCACCAATTCCTATGGATTTTCCATCCTTACTCCTTGCTCTCCATAACTCTCCTCTGGCCCTAATCATGCCTTCTGGACTCAGTGGTTCAACTACTTCTCCAATGAGTCCGATCATCTCCTCTTTTCCTGTTTGGGCTTTTCTTCTGCGTGCCCTTATTACAGCAGCCATTCCAAAAGCGAAGAACAGAGCAAGCAGTGCCCCTATTGTTATAATTATTAGTCTAATTTGGGAATAGACCTCCCGTGAAACTAAATAGTCCACTTCACCACCTCCACCAAATAGCATTATACTTCCTAAGACAAATGTTATGAAGCCAGCAACCGTGAATAGCCCAAATGTAGGTGTGAGGGCTTCTGCTATAAAGAAGATTACTGCCAATACAATCAAAAGCAATCCTGCACTTCTATAACCAAAGTATCCAAGCCCTATTATGGCAAGAACTATCATTATTGCTCCTACAGTCTCCGGGACATGCCAACCTGGACTCAAGAATCCCAGAACAAGAGCCCATATACCCAGTGTGAGGAGAACATATGCAACTGCCGGGTCAGTTAAATATGGTATCACTCTGTCTTTTAAGCTTGGTTCTAGATACCTGATTTCAGCATCTTTTAGATCCAAAGCCACATATTCTCCTCTTACTGGCACTTTTGTTTTCATCCCATGTGCTTTTTCCAGAAGATCGTTCACGTCATTTGCAATAACCTCGATTACACCAGAGTTCAATGCTTCCTCCGGATCTATTGCCAGATCCTCAGTTATAAACTTCTCCACCATAGTCTCATTTCTTCCACTGGCCTTTGCGAGGCTCTTTATGTATGATACATAAAAATTAACGACTTTTGGAGGAGCTTCTATAATACTTCCATTTTGGGAATAACCTAGAATAGGTCTGCACGCACCAATACTTGTCCCAGGTGCCATAGCTATTAAATGAGAGCCTAGGGCAATATAAGTACCTGCAGAAGCCGCCATTCCTCCTGGAGGATAAACATAGGTTATAACTGGCACTTCAGCCGATTTTATTCTCTCTATAATATTTTGCATTGCATCTGCTCTACCTCCAGGAGTGTCAAGAAGGATTATGATGGCATTTGCATTTGCTCTCTCTGCCTCAGAAATATATCTATCAAACTGATCATAAGTATAAGGGGTTATCTCACCTTTTATTTGAGCTACATACACTACACTGGCTTGGGCTAAGGCAGGAGTTAGAAAGATGAAAAGAAATGCTGCAATGAGAATTTTTCTCATGACTACCACCCTGTATAAATATAGTTCCTAACCCTAATTAAGTTTTCCCTTGCAAGAAAAGTTAATAAGAATCCAAAACATAACCATTCAGGGAGCCATGAAAAAAGAGATAAAAAGGTTCAAAATCACAAAAGGTGATGAGAGAGTTAAAGTTGCATGGAAGCTGATTAGGGAGATTGCTAAGTTTTCCCATAGTGGCCCCTTTTGGAAATTTCTGGAAGAAAACTTCGGAATAAAAGAAAAAGATGTTAAAGAAATCATGCGTTTCTTAGAAGAAGCTGGTGAACTGGAAATGCACCGATCCATCGATGGAAAAAGGTTGTATGTATCAACACTAAAAGATATAAAGGACAATCCCATTAAGCTTGATCGATGGTTAAAGTAATAGACCTTAACAAAATAACTCACGAAATGATAAAAAATGGCACTTGGGAATTTAAAAATGGAGTATTTAGACACGCCCTAGGTGGCAGTATAATAGGTTTTGATGGGGAAAATTTCTATTTCCCAGACTATTTCTCCCGAAAACAACAAAAAGAAGCTAAAAAGAAGCTCGAATTTGTTTTAGGCCTTAACACTGACTTAGAGAAGTTTTATTCAGAAATAGAAGACTCAAAATTTGCCTTTTTGATCAGAGAATTTTACGGCCTAACAATCCCCAAAGCCCCGGATAAATATCAAGCACTAGTTGAAACCATAGCCCAGCAACAGGTGAGCTTTGAATTTGCAATGCGGACCATTAGAAACCTAGTGAAACTTGCTGGAAAAAAGCTAGAAAACCTCTATATCTTTCCAAACCCCCAGAACATTTTGAATCTAAGTGAAGAAAAATTGAGAGAAACAAAACTTGGATATAGAGCAGGGTATATAAGACATTTAACTAGAGAATACCTAGAAGGGAACCTAAATTTGGATCTCGAAGAGCTTGATGAAAAAGAGGCCATAAAGTATTTAACTAAATTTAAGGGAATCGGGAGATGGAGCGCGGAACTATTTCTGGCCTATGGCCTTGGAAAAAACGTTTACCCTGCTGGCGACTTGGGCATGAAAAGGGGAATAGCCAAAATATTTGGAAAAAATCCCAAAGAAGTAAAAGAAAAGGATGTACGGGAAATTATTGAGCCCTATGGAAAGTGGAAGTCATTATTGGCATTTTATATCCTTTGCTATGATAGAAAAACGGAAACGGTGAAAAAACGTGGAAAAAATTGAAATAAAGATTGAAAGAGAAATATTCAAAGCGTTGAAAAACACAGATGTCATAAAGTTGATAGAGAACAATCTTCTCAAAGTCGAAAAAACCCTACAGGCCGATAGAGAAGTATTCCTTCTTGAAAAAAAGAAAAAACTTGAAGAAAAATTAAAAGAAATTGAGGGAGAGTTAGAAGAATTAAAAGTCTTCTATCAAAAAGCCACAGAAGATAAGGAACTTATGCTCACACTTAGAGAAAAGCTAAGAGAAGAGAATGAAGAGCTCAAAAAGGAATTGGAGGAGAAAAAGCGTGAAATTAGTAATAAAACCTAAAAAGGGCTTTGGAAAAATAGAAGTGGAGATTCCACAAGAACTCGTAGAAAAGATAGTGAAGCTCAGTGAACACTACAGGGTTACTAAAGAAAAGATCTTAGAAATAGCAATATCAGAGAACTTCAAAGAACCCAAAGGTGATTTGAAAGCTCTTGAAAATAGTGTTGAAGAACTTAAAAAGAAAGTAGGGATCTTGGAAAAAGAATGGGCCCCATTAAGATACAAAGCATATGGAGTTAGTGAGGACAGTGAACTACCCCGTCCGTCAGGGCGGGGTTTTGTGAGAGTTCATCATTGCTTCACTCTCACCGGCCGGTTCACACGGCCACTACCGGCTATCCCCCTAACGGGAGAATCGCCGGCTACTTTGCACACCAGCCCTAGCAGGCCGTCCAACCATTCGGCTGTTACGAGGTTATTATACCACACAACTTTAGAGTATTTAAACCTTCCCCACCACCCTTACGGAAGGGGTCTTGCAAGCAACTGGGAGATAAACTTCTCGCCATTGAACTCAGTGGACTTTTAGCCGAGAATTCACAATTAAAACGATTTTTAAGGAAAAAAATAGATAGGAACCTAGAATTAAGAAAGCTTATTCAGTACTACCTCCACTGACCTCCTCCCCGCCGTAAACGGCGAGGCTTTCACGAGGTAAATATCTTTTCCCACACTCTCATTGCCTGCCATTTATCAAGAAACTCATTGAAAGTCCCACACTTTGGCGAATAAACACACAACGGGCAACCATCACTGCAATTACAGTTCTTTAAGTGTTCCATGCTCTTCTCCATAAGAGTCTCAACATTCGTGTAAAGTATCTCTGCAAGCCCAAATCCACCTTCATTTCCATCATACATGAATACTATAGGTTTTCCAATGAAAAGGGGTCCTGGAAAACTCTCATAACTGTATCCCCCAAGCTCTCTGCTGTCCACATAGGTAAAAATCGGGGCTATTTTAATCATATTGTGCTCTATTGCGTGAAGGCCTGATCCAATGCCATCTTTACTATCTACCATCTTTTTTATTGCAAACGCGAGTTCTTCATCTTCTATCTTTGAAGATTTTAAGGTCTCTTTTATGAAGTTCCTTAAATAATGGGTGGTCGCCCCTAGGAGCTCTGGAAAAAGAGATCTTCTTTCTAATCTTTCATAAAGAGCAAAAGCAACGTCTTCATTAT
>QMUE01000029.1 GCA_003663535.1 Thermococci archaeon | reverse complement strand
TTTACACCAACCCTTACGGGTTGTCCAGCCTTACGGCTGTTATGAGGTCATTATATTCTGCATCCTCAGAGTATTTAAAGCTTACCCACTCACGACATTGGAGCATTAAGTTTTCTGCATTTTGATCACCTGAATAAGGTTTAACAGAATGATTTTTCCGAAAATTTCAGTGAATGATTGAAGCAGGCAACCTACACCGAACAAAATCCAAAAACTTAAACTTAAACACACTGAAAAACGACTCAACCAGCACCCTAAACCGATAAACACGCCGAAACTTCCGCGGATGACCCAACTGAAACCGAACCATATCCTTCCAAGCAGGATACCCCTTCGGCTTAGAACTCCTGCCAACATTCTTCTTCAGCTTAATAAACGGCAAACCACCCTTATCAGCCACCAACTGCACATTCCGCCGGGCCAAATAACCAGAATCAGCCAACAAACATTCCAACCGCCTAACATCCCTGATTAAATCCCTGAAAACCGGCGAATCATGCCGAGAACCCTCAGTCACACGCAGAGAAACCACAGTCCGGGATTCCAGGTCGTAGAGAACATGCAGTTTTAAAAAGTCCCACCGCCCTTTTTTACGGACCACGCTGCCAGTTTTCTGGAGGTTTTTAACCCGGTGGAGTCGGCGGCGAGTTTGCTGGGGTTTATTTGCTTTAGGATCAGTTTATTGAGGTTTGATAAGTATTCTGGTGTTATTTTCTTCCTGTATCTGTTTAGAGTCCTCCTGTCCGGGATTTGAGTCAAATTCAGTTCTTGTTTGATCCAGTCGGTTGATTTGAGGTAGTTCTGGTAGTCTCTGTCGGTTTTGTTCACGTAGAATTGCCAGAGGATTAGGATGGTTGCGGCTTTTGGGTTATAGGCTGGTCGTCCTCTGCCGCCTTTGTGGACTGTGTAGGGTTCTGGTAAAGTGTAAACTGCGTTTTTGAGTGCTAAGAATACTTTTTTGTCTGGGAGGTTTCTTAATTGTTCGTACTTGGCCCAGTTTATTTTCTGTTTTCTTTTCCGTGGCATGGTTTACTGCTCTCATTCTGACTTAAAAACTTCACGTATATTTTTGCTCCAATGTCCCACTCACCTCTCCTTGCGTATCCCCTCCCTTTTGAAAGGTGATCTTGCAAGCAACAGGGAGATAAAGTTACGGCAATAGGGATGGGGACCTGGGGAGTCGGAGGGTGGGAATCACCGGACTACTCAAGAGACGAGGAAAGTATAGATGCCTTGAGATACGGGTTTGAGCTTGGAATGAATCTCATAGATACTGCTGAGTTTTATGCCTCTGGCCACAGTGAAGAACTTGTTGGTGAGGTGATTAAAGAGTTTGAGCGAGAAGATATTTTCATAGTAAGCAAAATCTGGCCCATCCACTTTGGATATGAAAGTGCTAAAAGGGCAGCAAGGGCAAGTGTGAAGAGGCTTGGTACGTACATAGACCTTTATTTGCTTCACTGGCCTACTGACAATTTCGGAAGGATTAAGGATACACTTCACGCATTGGAGGATCTTGTGGATGAGGGCTTGATAAGATACATAGGCGTGAGCAACTTTGACTTGGAACTTCTAAAAAAGAGTCAGGAAGTCATGAGAAAATATGAAATTGTGGTTAACCAAGTTAAATACTCTCTTAGAGACCGTAGGCCCGAACATAGTGGCCTCTTGGAGTACATGAGAAGAGAGAAGGTAACCCTGATGGCATATACTCCGCTTGAAAAAGGAAGTCTCGCAAAGAATAGGCGCCTAAGTGAGATGGGGATTAAATACGGCAAAACTGCTGCACAAATTGCTTTGAACTGGCTCATATGGAAAGAAAATGTTGTTGCTATCCCTAAGGCCACCAATAAAGACCACATAAAAGAAAACTTTGGTGCAATGGGATGGAGGCTAAGTGAAGAAGAGTATGAAGCTGCTTTGAGGTGCATTTAGCGTTAACTTTATTACTATTATGTACTTTAGGTTAACTCATGAACATCTTCATACCACTCTTAGCAGGGATTTTAACAGGTTATTTGCTTAAGAATAAGGTTAAAATTAGCATAGACAAACCTATGGCTGTGGCCCTATTACTATTGATCTTTTTTATGGGAATAGAAGCAGGCAGGGTTGAAATAAATGCTTTTAAGCTTCTTTTATATTCCATAGTGTTCGCTTCTTTTACAATACTAGGGAGCTTATTTGTGGCTTTGTTGGGGGTGAGGAGATGAGTCTTCTTTATCTTGTCTTGGTTTCCTTGGTCTTGGGAATGCTGGTTGGAAAGACTACAAGCTTTGACTTTGGGAACTTCTATGAGCTTATGCTTTACCTTTTGATATTCATAATTGGCGTTGATATAGGGAAGAGTAAAGGGCTTAGAGAGGAGCTTAGAAAGCTTGGTAAAATGGCCCTTTTGCTACCAGTAGCAACGATCATAGGTTCACTTATTGGAGGCTTTCTTGCCTCAATGCTTTTAGGCGTGTCCTTAAAATGGGGATTGGGGATTGCTGCTGGTTTTGGATGGTATTCTCTTACAGGCCCACTTTTGGCAGCTTATTCACCTGTTTATGGTGTTGTTGGATTTCTTGCAAACTTAACCAGGGAGATTCTTACCATAATCTTTTATCCAGTTGCCATAAAGAGAATTCCAAAGGAAGTCGGGATTGTAATGGGAGGGGCCACAACGATGGATACCACCCTCCCGATAATTGCAAAGTTTGGGGGAACCGAGATAACACTTTTGGCTTTTGTACACGGGTTTATTCTGACCGCTATAGCACCATTTTTAATTCCGTTGATACTTCAATTCTTTTGAAATACTTTGGATGGTTAGGCCTTTAAGACACTTCCAAAAACGTTTTAAAGGGTTCAACATAAGGGGTCTCGAACTGTCATGAGTTCATGCTCGGGGGTCTCGTGAAGGAACCTACCGGGCGTGCGAGGAGGTGGAAAAATGAAATATCCAAAGCAGATAAGAACATACTGTCCATTTTGTAAGAAGCACACAGTTCACAAGGTCGAAAGGGTAAAGAAGAGGCCAAGAAGTGAGCTTAGTGCTGGTCAAAGAAGATTCAGGAGGATTCTTAAGGGTTACAAGGGTTTCCCAAGACCAAACCCAGCTGGAAGAGAGAAGCCGGTAAAGAAGCTTGATTTGAGATACAGGTGTACAGAATGTGGAAAGGCCCACACAAGAGGCCAAGGATTCAGAGTAAAGAAATTTGAGCTTGTGTGAGGTGAGTTAAGATGACAATGCCAAAGAATTTAATCCCCATGCCAAAATCAAAATTCCTTAGACTCAAGTGCATTGACTGTGGAAATGAACAAATTGTTTTCAGCAACCCTGCTACAAAAGTCCGCTGTTTGGTCTGTGGCTCAACTTTAGTAGAACCCGCTGGTGGCAGAGGGATTATAAAGGCCAAAGTACTCGAGGTCTTAGAGTGATCTCTTTTCTAACTCTTTTCTCCAAAACCTTAAAAACTTATGACTTGTACCAATTAGTAGGATAGAATTTCGGGAGATGGTGAAAATGCCGAGGAGAGCTAGAGAATTTCCGGAAGAGGGGGAGTTTGTTGTTGCTACTGTTAAAAGTATTCATAATTATGGAGCATTCTTGTCCCTTGACGAGTACTCGGGGAAGGATGGTTTTATGCATATAAGCGAAGTGGCCCCGACTTTTGTTAGAAACATTAGGGATTACCTAAAAGAAGGGCAAAAAATCGTGGCCAAGGTCATAAGGGTTGACCCAACCAAAGGTCACATAGACTTGAGTCTCAAAAGGGTTAAGCAGCAGGAGAGAAAGGCAAAGCTTCAGGAGTTCAAGAGAGGCCAAAAAGCAGAGAATCTCTTAAGAATAGCAGCTGAAAAAGTGGGTAAGGACTTTGAAACTGCATGGAAAGAAGTTTGGGTCCCATTGGAAGAGGAGTATGGAGAAGTTTATGCAGCTTTTGAAGAGGTTGCCCAAAATGGAATAGAGGTCATTGAGGATCTCATTCCAGATGAATGGCTCCCTGTTCTGGAGAAGATTATAAAGAGCTATGTTGAAATCCCCACGGTTACGATAGATGCTGAATTTGAGATCACAGTCCCCACTCCAAATGGTGTTGAAGTTATTAAGGAAGCCTTGATAAAAGCTAGAGATACAGCAAACGAAGAAGAGGGCGTTGATGTTAAATTCAGTTACCTTGGAGCGCCAAGATACCGGATAGATATCACGGCACCCGATTATTATAAGGCTGAGGCAGTGTTAGAGAAAATTGCCTCTGAAATATTGAGTGTTATAAAACAAGCTGATGGAGAGGCATCTCTAATAAGGAAGGAAAAGAAAATAAGGAAAATTAAGAGGAGAGAGGCATGAGGTTTAAGATTAAGAAATGTCCAAAGTGTGAACGGTACACTTTAAAAGATACTTGTCCAGTTTGTGGTGAAAAGACAAAGCTAGCTCATCCTCCAAAGTTTTCCCCCGAGGATCCTTACGGGGAGTACAGGAGGAGACTTAAAAAGGAAATGCTTGGTATAGGGGTGAAAAAATGAAAGAAAGTATGATAATTGTCTATGAAAAACCCGAGATATACGATCCTATATTCATAGAGGGCCTACCAGGGATAGGATTGGTTGGTAAACTTGCTGCAGAGCATTTGATTCAAGAGCTTAAAGCAAAGAAGTTTGCCGAGCTTTATTCCCCTCGTTTTATGCACCAGGTTATAGTAAAGAACGATTCAACAGTGGATTTGATGAGAAATGAGTTCTACTACTGGAAAAGCCCGGATAAAGAGCATAGAGATTTGATAATTATCACTGGAGATACTCAAGTTCCTCCAACTGACAGTTACGGCCACTTTGAGATTGTTGGAAAAATGCTCGATTTCGTGGAACAGTTTGGCACAAGAGAGATAATCACAATGGGTGGCTATCAGGTCCCGGAACTGGATGGAGAACCCAAAGTATTGGCCTCATTTACAGATCTAGAGACAAAGGAAAAATACAAAGAATTACCGGTGATCTTCAGAGAAGACGAAGGAGGGGCTATTGTCGGAGCAGCAGGCCTTCTTCTAGGCATTGGAAAACTTAGGGGAATGAAAGGGGTCTGCTTCTTAGGAGAGAGTCTTGGTTACATTGTAGATGCCAAGGCTGCTAAGGCCGTTTTAAGTGTGGTTGCCAAGGTTCTCAACCTGGAGATTGACATGAGTGCTCTTGATGAGAGGGCCAAGGAAACTGAGGAAATACTGAGAAAGGTCCAAGAGATGCAGAGGGCTATGTTTGAACAGCAAGTGCCTCAAGCACCACATGAAGAGGAAGATAGGGGATACCTCTGATTTTATTTTTTCCTTTTGAGGTGTTCTTATGTTCATTGATGCAGATCTGCATATTCACTCTCGATACTCTAAAGCAGTCTCAAAATTAATGACCTTTCCTGTTCTGGCGGAGAACGCAAAGCTCAAAGGGCTTGGAATTGTTGGAACAGGAGATATTTTAAACCCGAGATGGGAAGAGGAACTCCTTAAATATGGTCAAAAAGTTGATGAGGGTACTTATGAAATAAAGGGAATAAAGTTTCTCCTTACAGCAGAGGTGGAGGATAATAAAAGGGTACATCATCTTCTTATTTTCCCCAGCATTGGGACGGTAAGAGAGCTTAGAGAAAGACTTAAACATTATTCTAAGGATGTTGAAAGTGAAGGGAGGCCACATTTAAGTTTAAATGCATCCGAGATAGCAGACCTATCTAATGAGTTTGATGTTTTAATAGGCCCGAGTCATGCATTTACGCCGTGGACAGCCCTCTATAAAGAGTATAATTCCGTAAAAGAGGCCTATGGTAATTATAAGATCCATTTTCTTGAGTTAGGACTTTCTGCTGATTCTTACATGGCTGATAAGATTAAAGCCCATCATAAGCTCACTTATCTCTCCAATTCTGATGCTCATTCACCAATGCCTCACAGACTTGGTAGAGAGTTTAACCGCTTTGAAGTAGAAGATGCAACTTTTGAAGAGATTAAGAAAGCTATCTTGAAACGGGGTGGAAGAAAGATTATTCTTAACGCTGGTTTAGATCCAAGACTTGGAAAATATCACTTGACCGCATGTTCAAGGTGTTATACCAAATACCGACTTGAAGATGCAAAAAGACTGGGATGGAGATGTGAACTCTGTGGGGGAGTTATAAAGAAGGGCGTTCACGATAGGATTCTTGAGCTTGCAGATACGGATGAAAAGCCCAAAGACAGGCCTCCTTACCTCCACCTTGCGCCTTTAGCTGAAATAATCGCAATGGTTCTCAACAAAGGAGTTGAAACTAAGTCTGTAAAGAGGATATGGGAACGGCTTCTGAAAGAATTTGGGAGTGAGATCAGGGTTCTTGTCGATGTTCCTATAGAGGCTATAGCAGAGCTTATTGGGAATGACATAGCGAAAGCAATCTGGGCTTTCAGGAATGAGAAACTTATTGTTGTTCCTGGTGGAGGAGGAAAATACGGAGAGATAAAACTACCTGAGGAAGTTAAAAGAGCAAAACTTGAAGACC
This sequence comes from Thermococci archaeon, assembly GCA_003663535.1. Lineage (GTDB taxonomy): Archaea > Methanobacteriota_B > Thermococci > Thermococcales > Thermococcaceae > Thermococcus_A. The sequence continues at coordinate 3,911 of QMUE01000029.1, read as the reverse complement.
TCGAGAACATTGAGGTTAGGGGAGAGGACGTCTATTATAAGCCCAAACAAAGTTCTTTGCTGAGTTTCATAAAAAGAGACTAAACACATTCCCCTCTCATGTCTATTTTGTCCTTAATCTTTTTGCAAGCATTTCTGAGTTTTTGAGCATTCTCTTCTGGGATTCCATCGTAGGTGAAGTCCCATGTGCCCAGTTCTATCCCAGCAGCATATTTCAGTTTATCTTTTTCCCTGAGGAGTGGATAAAACTCAATGTGCAGATGATAGGATGGGTACTCTCCTTTAAAGGGGGCTTGATACACGGTCATCACGTATGGCATTTGTCTTTCAAAAAGAGAATTAAGGGTGCCTGTAGTCACTCTTAGGATATCCGCTAAGTTGAGGATTTCTGCCTGGATTAGTTGAGTGAGCCATTGGACGTGCCTTTTTGGATAAATGTGTATTTCGAAAGGCCAGTTTGCAAAGAAAGGTAGGAAGAGAATAAAGTCATTATTTTCGTAGATCAGCCGTTCTCCTTTTAGCTCCTCATCTAATATCCTGCAGAATAGACATTTCTTAAATCGATTATAGTACCTCCTAGAATTCTCAATCTTTAATCGAACCTTCAACGGTATGAAAGGCAGAGCGTACAATTGTCCGTGGGGGTGGGTTAAACTCACACCTATTTCTTCCCCCTTATTTCGAAAAATTGATAGATATGCAATATGAGGGTTGTTTTTTAATTCTTCTGTGATTTGCCTCCACAGCTGGACAACCTTGGTCATCTGCTCTATGGAGAGTTCCTCCAAGTCTTTCAATCCATGTTCTGGGGTCTCCACTATAACACTGCATTGGCCAAGAGCACGAGCTTTTTTATAAAACCCTTTACTTTCGGGTTTAGGGGTGTTGAAAGAAAGCATTGGGAAACGATTAGGAAGTAAGAGCACTTCCCACCCATAACCAGTCTCTTCTCCACCGGGGCAGAAAGGGCAGAAATTTTTAGGCCTCCAAGGTCGGTTCTTTCTCACAGCAGAGATCATGATCCATTGTCCAGTTAAGGGGTTATATCGAAGCTCACGCATAACCATCACAATAGATTTAAGATATAATCACAAATAAATAATTTGGTGGATGCTGTGATTGTGTTTCCCAAGTCCTTTCTCTTTGGAACTGCCACATCCTCTCATCAGATTGAAGGCAATAACAAGTGGAATGACTGGTGGTACTACGAGCAAATAGGAAAGCTTCCCTACAAGTCCGGAAAGGCCTGCAACCACTGGGAACTTTATAAAGAAGATATATCACTGATGCATTCCCTTGGCTATGATGGATATCGGTTTTCTATAGAATGGAGTCGCATCTTCCCAAAGGAAAACGAGATTGATGAAAATGCTCTAAACAAATACCGTGAGATCATTGAGCTTCTACTCGAAAGGGATATAACACCAAATGTAACTTTGCATCATTTTACCTCACCTCTCTGGTTTATGCAGAAGGGAGGATTTGCAAAGGAGGAAAATTTGAAACACTGGGAAAAGTACGTGGAAATAATCTCTGAGATTCTTGAAGGTGTCCAGTTTGTGGCAACGTTCAATGAGCCTATGGTCTATGTGATGATGGGATATCTCACTGGGTATTGGCCGCCTTTTGTGAAGAATCCATTTAGGGCCTTTAACGTGGCTTCAAACCTCCTTAAGGCTCATGCTCTAGCTTATAGTATTCTTAGTGGAATGGTTAAAGTAGGGATAGTCAAAAATATTCCTATAATGATTCCAGCAAGTGAAAATGAGAAAGACAAAAAAGCTGCAAAAAAGGCGGATAATCTCTTCAACTGGAGTTTTTTGAATGCAATATGGGAAGGTTGTTATAAAAGTGCTTTTGGCACATACAGTGTTCTGGAGAGTGATGTTGACTTTATTGGCATAAACTATTACACGGCTAGCGAGGTAAAGTACAGCTGGAATCCACTTAGATTCTTTTTTGAGGCGAAACTAGCAGATTTGAGCGAGAGAAAGACCCAAATGGGGTGGAGCGTTTATCCTGAGGGTATATACAAAGCGATAACTGCAGTTTCTCGTTATGAGAAGCCAATGTACATCACAGAAAATGGCATAGCAACTCTTGACGATAGCTGGAGGATTGAGTTCATAGTCCAGCATCTCCAATATGTTCACAAAGCTATAGAAGAGGGGTATGATGTTAGAGGGTATTTCTACTGGTCTCTTATGGACAACTACGAGTGGAAAGAGGGATTTGAGCCCAGGTTTGGACTGATTGAGGTTGATTATGAGACGTATGAAAGGAAACCGAGGGAAAGCGCTTATGTTTATGGGGAAATATCTCAGAAGAAAGAAATAAGCGAAGAATTAATCAAAAAATATGGATTAAAAGGTCTTTGATAATTCAATGGCTCTCTTTTTTAATATTTCTTTTATCACATCTCTATCTTCTGGATAGCTTTTCCGTATCCAGAGCCAGACTGTTACACAGGGTATCCAAAAGAGAGCTCCGATTAGAAGTGTATATTCATATGCCAATGCGTCTGAATAGCCAACACTTCTCAGAGTTTCTATTAGGAAACCCCCAAATAGGGGCCCTGTGGCCTTCCCCACATTGTCCAGTATATTAAAAAGTCCAAAAACTGTTCCTCGATCCTCGGGGAGATTTACTTGAGATACTATTGCCCTCACGTTTGGGCCGGCATAGGAAACAAACTGAATTAAAACAAAGGAATATATCATTAAATCAATCTAGTGAATTAAAGTCAACTCGCTGGGGAGAGGGTAGACGATCTTTTGAAAACATCGTTCTTTAGGGTGGGTAGATCATGTTGAGGTCAAAAGGGACTTCCTTCTTAATTAACTCAGATATCACTGGAAAATAGGCCCTTTTAATGACCCTTTGGTATTTCAGCATACTGCAAATTACTGTGGAAAAAAGGGCCTCAATCATTTCACCCCATCGGAAGGCTTTACGGTGAAATACTTTGCATTCCATGAGAACTTCTTTTTGTATTCTTTTAGGATGGCCTCTCCGAATTCTTTTGCTTTTTCCCCTTCAACTAGGGCTATAGCGGATCCTCCAAAACCCGCTCCAGTCAGTCTTGCACCATAGGCCCCGAGTTCGATAGCTTTATTTACAAAGAAATCGAGCTCTTCACAGCTTACACCGTAGTTTCTTGCAATATCTCTGTGGGCCCGTGTGAGAATTTCACCTACTTCAATGATATCCCCTTTTCTCAAAGCCCGTCTAACCTGTATAACTCGCCTGTTTTCTCGTATGATGTATCCAAAGAAGCGACGATAGAATGAGGGGAGGTGTGTTAGATCGCTCTCATTAACTTCTTTGGAAGTTCTCTTACCTAAAATCCGTAAAACCTCCTCTGCAATTTGTCTTCTTTCGGCATAGGCAGAAGAGGCCAGTTCTCTCTTGACACCCGTGTAAAACACCACAACACTAACATCTTTCGGGAATGGAATGTACTCGTACTCTAAAGTGTCAGTGTCTAGAAAAATCACATGGTTCTTTTTGCCAAAAGTAATTGCAAACTGATCCAATATCCCGCATGGGACTCCAACAAACTTGTTTTCTGCTTCTTGGGCTATTAACGCCATATCCCGCAGAGGGAGGTGCAGATTATATGCTCTGTTTAAAAAAGCCAGTGTTGCTAATTCAAAACTTGCAGAAGAACTTAAGCCAGCTCCAAGAGGTAAATCTCCATAAACTCGTCCTTTAATACCTCGAATTTCGTATTTTTTCTTCAGTAGTATCCAGTAGATTGCTTTGATATAATCTATCCAAGAATTTTCTTTTTTAAGCTCATTGAGTGTAAAAGAACGCCATTCTCTAAAATAATCCGAGTAAATGCTCACATTTTCGTCTCTTTCTCCTTCAAGAACAGTGTAGAGGTTGACTGCCATAGGCATTACGTAA
>QMUE01000028.1 GCA_003663535.1 Thermococci archaeon | reverse complement strand
TTTTCAGAGAGTTTCCTAAATTCTCCATTCTCAAACAAATACGGCGATTTATTTCGTACGATTCCCATTGTGCTTCACCACTTTAATATAGCTTACATAATTGTTACCCTTAAACATGATAAGTTTTTCGCTATAACACCAGAGTGCAGACAACAAAATTGTTTTATACAAAAACATGTAAATTAAATAGGTGACCTTCAAATGAGCAACAAGCCATTTGAAGTATATTATTATGGGGAAGGATTCGTGAAGGGTACTACTCCCGAAACCCTGAAGGAAGAACTCTTAATCGGATTTTATTTTTCACTCAAAAAGTGCAAAAGAGGTGAGATTTATGGATAGTAGTTTAATTGCAGCGATTGCTCAGATTGTAGTGGCAATAGTTGTTGCGTGTCAGGCATGGTTGACAAAAAGATCGCTCGACGCTATGAGATCCCAATGGAAATTGCCAATAATGAGAGAACACACTACAAAGCTAAAGGACATTGTGGAGGAATTCCTCTTCCAAGTTGCACAGATATCAGAGACCCAAGAAAGTTATGATCCAAGGCCAAGAGTACGCTCAGAGTTAGTATGGCAGGGTGAAAGGAAAGGCATAGACTCAGTATGGCAAGAAAGGAAAGACATACCTTATGCCGGACAAAAGCTCCTCATTGAGGCACGCGAATCCAATCTCTTCAATGACCTTATTGAGAATCACGACTTCATTTATGAGAATGGGCAGAAGAAGAAGTTGCACTTAAAAAAGCACTATCAAGAATTCAAAGAATGTGCCAAAAAGCTTAATGAAAAAACTAATGAATTGGAAGCAAAAGTTAGCGAGTTCTTAAAAGGCAGAACCGATGTCATGCCCAAATGCAAGATTCAGGAGCTCATAAATAGTGGAAAAGTTGTTAATGGGCTTTTTGAAGAAGAATCAATGAAAGAGTTTCTCTTGGAGGCTCTAATCTCGGGAAAGGACGAACTAGTGTTCGGGAGTACACTGGAGTTGACTAAAGGGCAATTCGAGTTCTCCTTTGGGCTTCAATATGGATCCTATTATGGAAAGTACTTTGACACTAAGACAGCAAAAGAGGAAGTCAATAAGAAAGTTAAGGAGATGTTGAACGAAGCGAGAAACAGATTTGAAAAAGATATAAGAACGATTCACGAACTTGTAGAGAACTTTAACAAACATAAGGAGCACCTTGAGGATTCCTTAAGCAGACTAAAGGATATGAGAGGGCTGTATGATGAAGAATGTGACTATGTTAAGTTTGCCATTTAACTCAATCCCCCACATTCCTGAATTTCAATAAGACACTTTTACTTGAAAAACTATTAAGCTTTTGGTGCCCTCGGACAACACCGAAAAAATTTCGCAAAACTAATATATCATTAGGCTTATAACAGGATTTGGTTATATGTCACTAGGAGGCATCAAAGCATGATTAGACAAGAAGAAATCACAGCCAGACTTGTCCAGTTTTTCAAAGAATACTTAGATGAAAACGAGAATCTAACATACCTTAATCAACTGAGGGAGATCTTGACAACTTCTCCAAAACGTTCAATGGAAATAAATTGGGAGCATTTGAGCGCCTTTAATCCAGAACTTGCTGGAGAACTTCTTGAAAATCCTGAAGACGTTATTTTGGCTGCTGAAGATGCTATTCAAATAGTTCTCCAAGAAGAATTCTTTAAAAAGAATCCTCCAAAAATTCACGCTCGCTTTTATGGATTACCCAAAACATATTCCATTAAGGAAGTAGGAGTTGAAAATATAAACAAATTCATCCAAATCGAGGGAATCGTCGCAAGGACAGGGGGAATAAAGACATTTAGCCCGAGAATAACCTTTATATGCGAAGACTGTGGTTATACAATGATTAGAATTCAAAAACCATTTGGCAAGGCGATAAAACCAAGGAAATGTGAAAACTGCGGAGGTAAAGAAATCGAAATTGACACTAATGAGAGCCAATTTCTAGACATTCAACAAATTTGGATACAAGACACCTCAGATAAAAGAACAAAAATAAAAGCAATTCTATTGGACGATTTAGTGGACACAGTATCCACCAAGGATAAGATAATAGCAACCGGAATTCTACGCATAGTACCAAAAGAAAAAAGATCTCCAATCATCTTTGAAAAACTCTTAGAAGTCAACCACATAACTAAACAAGCCAAAACGGAGGGCCAAACATGACGGAAGAGCAGCAAGTGATAGAACCTCTAGCGAAGTTCCATGTGAAAGTGTATTCTCAACATAGAATAACATTCCCCAAAGAAACCAGAGAAGTATACAAAATCCAAGACGGAGATTATGTTTTACTTATATTAAGAAAAATTACCGAAACTCCTCCAAATATACTTAAGAGAGCACTCCTATTTTTAAAAATTAGTAGAAATGGTGTTATAGTTTTGCCTAAAGATTTCATTAAAGAATTTGAAATCTCTATAGGGGAGATAGTGGAGATTTTATTTTTGAAACATGTATCAGCACCAAAAGTCCATATTCCGGAGCTCTCATCGATTAAGACATTAACCATTACACGTAATAAAGAGTTTATCCCAATATCCGAAACCCAAGAAAGAGAAATACTCAACACTCATGTGAAAAGAGTTGGTTAATTATTAAATAACAGGTTTCGAGTTTTTTAATAAAAAACATGCTCGTTTTACTCAACATAGTTAGAAATCCATAGAGTTTTTTATTAAAAAATAAGCCCTTTTCTCAAAATCTTTGCTAATCGGTGTATTCATACTAAATCAGCGATCTTATTGCTTTTCTCAGAGTTTGTTATACCCTAATTACTATGGCGAACTAAGTGTCGTGTAGGGTCTAATCCACCATTCAGAGGGCTGTATTATTTTTCCTTTTATACTAATTACATTAGGCCTCATTTCGTACTCAGCATAACTGAAGACCTCTCTTTCATAACATCCAACAGATATCTTGGGAACAGGAGATATCGGGATAAATTTTATAGCGATATTTCCATTAACTCTGAATCCGCTTATACTCGGATAGATTGGCATTGTTTGCGGTGGAAAGCCTACAGTAATCTGGAATGCATCATCGCTAACTTTACTAATAACGTTCTGTAGAACTCGCTGGTTTCCCTTAACGTCCGATTTGAGAATCTTAATACCTTGGAATTCAACCGCAATTGTTAAATAAAGTCCCGGCTTTGTCCCTAGGTTTTTTATAACAGGTTGTAATTCAAGGCTAACAACATTATTACGGACATAATGTGCATAATCAACAACTTCAAATTCTATATAGGGCTTTGCCAAGGACTTTTTCGCTATTAATTCCAAACTCTGGACTAAATCAAGCTTATTTGTTGAGTCTCCTACTCTGATATAGGCACATCCAGATTCTCTGGAGAAATAAACCACATCATCTTTCTTATGAACCTCAATTAGGTAAACATATTCATCTTCGCCAACGCTAACTTCTACAATCTCATATTCTGGAGGCGTTATTGCTCGTGGAACTGAACCAATACCATCTCTAAGCCAATTTCTAATTTTCTCCTTGTTCAAATGAGGCCTAGGAACTCCCTTAACTTCCTTCTTATTACTCACACCAACAATCAATAAACCCTCGCCCTCAGCACTATTGAGAAATCCAACAATGGACTTAAGGATTTGTTCTTTTATGCTCTCTTTCTGTTGAACTTTAACCTCCTTAAACTCAAGCCTTACAGATTCTTCAGCACTCTTCAAGAACTGCTCTAAGTCTTGTTTAGTTATAGGAGGCTTTTTTCCAAAAAAGTCTTTAATTAAGTGAGCCATCACGACCACCTTCTTATCTCTTTACTATTTGATCTAAAAATTAATAACTTTTCTCTCAAAATAAGAAAATGGTGGTAGCATGAGAAAGGCCACATTAGGGGTTATAACACTACTTCTCATAGCTTTTATTAGCGGATGCATAAGCCAAACTCAAACAGTGACAATAACTGAAACGAAGACGCACACAGAGTACACTCCAATAACTCCAAGCACTACAACGACAACGAGCACTACAAGCACTTCAAGCCCAATCGAAACATCAAGTACTATGGCACTAGAAGAAGACTTAATCAAAGCTGATTGCCAAAACGAACACTGGAGAGATGACTACGAGAAAGCAATGATATGTGGTGTCCAAGAAGGATTTAACAGTTTATTCCTCCCTGAGGATCTTGGGATATACACCACAGATGAACTTAAGGTGCCCCTAGAATTTGCCCAATACTTAGGCAATAACATTTACCTTGATGTACAAAAAGAGAACCAGAGTATGATTGGAGGTAAGTATTTTGATATTAAAACTCCTTTTGAATTAGCAGTCGAGAAAAACGGAACATACGCAGACTTTGCAATCTTGGGAGCTTATGTGTTCTTAAAGAGGGGCCTCGACACATACATAGTTTATGCAGAAACCGAGAAAGGATTTGGATTATGGCCCGCATTTAGGATAAAAGAGAACTACTACGATCGCATTTTCGTGGTTTACTGGCCATACCTAATTCCCATGACACTTGGAGGGGCTATTGAACTCCTAGATTTTGCAGGAGATCCAGTAACCAAAGTCAAAATATACCATCTCTGGCTTGATGATAATCACCACGTTAAGGCCAAATTAATAGCTACTGAAGAACCCGGCCCAATAATACCCACTTATATGATGCCAGCAAGCAATGATTATTTTGATGATCAAGGTTGGGTTAAGCTGAATCTAACCAAAAAACTCCCCCAACTAATACAAGAGGATAACCCTAACTGCAAATACGTTAAAAGCTCTGATGATATATATTACCGAAATCTTAAAGAATATGAAATAAACGTACCCCTCCTATTATACTTCTACAGTAGGCCATATCAAGACCGGTGGGTAGAGTCTCTTGCAAAAGCAACGTATGAGCTTTTGAAACAACAAGGGTTTGATCCACAGAAATGTAAGAAATTCACGATACTTGACGTTATACCCTCGCCCTATGTTGAAGGTGGAGTATATATTCGGATTTATGCAGAAATTTCTTAGACATTTCCAAAGTTCTAACCATTTCCTCCCTCTTCCATTTTTACCACTATTATTATAACAAAACCGTTTTATACATTCACGTCCAAAAGACCATATATAATATGGTGAAAGTATGGATCTAATATGGATGAATCAGATACAAGGAGGCAAAGCATGACTGAAATCGCAGAACCACTCGCAAGATTCTATACTTTCTTTTTGGAGGAATGTTGAGATTTAGCTTTGAAAATATTCAAATAGGCTCTACAGAGTTCTTTGATCAGGCTTTCGATCTCCATAATCTCCTTCTTGAACACTTTAACTTCTATGACAGAGGAAAATGGGAACACTACCCATGACTCAGGATAAGAATGAACGAAAGTGCTGTACTCATCATATTTAGTTGTCAATTTTGGTTTTTTATTAACCCCGAACCACTTTTCAACAAATGTTAATACTAAATCATTAGTAGGATACGGTGGAATAATAAACGCCAAATTTTCATCTATTTTGTTGTCAATTTTTATTATGACATCTATAACATCTTTTCCAAATGCTTCTGGATTGGGCAAACCAAACCTCTTCCCAATGTTTTCAAAATCTTTGATAGCATACGGGATTATTTGCGTATGAAGGAGATAACGTGGAACTTCCATCGGGAGTCTTTCACTACTTATCCTTTTACCAAAGAGAAAGGTAAATGAGGGGAATGTTACCCCCGATATAACAGTACTCCAGAATTTATCTTTTCCAGGGAGGGCTGGATAAGTCTGTTTGAGTTTTTCATGAAGTTTATTTACTCTGTCTCGAGCAGTTTTAACATTAAGCATGACTTTTTTATTATCTCTCCATTCATACCATCCTTTTGAGACCAGAAGCGCATAACTAGGATAAGGAAGGCCGTATCTTTTATAGGCTTTGATTAAGAGGTAATCACCAAAAAACGCCCAACTAAGGTTTTCTAGGAACTTACGAAGCTCCCTATAACAACTCGGGAAAAGCCCATTTTTTGCCATCTGACGAATAGTTTCTATAATCACTTCTGCCTCAAGGAGATAAACCAACATAGCAAGAGGTACTTCTCCTCTGTTTGAAAGTCGCCAGAGGTTCTTTTGCATCGTGTTAAGTGTGTCTTTGATGTCATCTAAGCCATCATCAATAGACTTCATGTCATAAGTGCATAGAGCTCTAACTCCATTCTGTACTCTTTTGGTATAGTCGTGTCGTTTCTCTCTACTACCACGTGAGAGTATCTCAATGATTGGAAGACGACTCGAAGAAATATAACTGTACTTTTCCCAAATTAGAGTAGGAGCTCTGGAGAAACTCTCTACGTATTCTATGAATTTATTCCACTTTATTGAAATTTTTAAACCGTAAGGTTTTTTCATAAATTTGTTTGGTTGTATCGAAAATTTCAACCATGGAATGCCAACCTCATTCAGTCTCTTATTCACCTCATTTAGAAACATTTTTGCCTTATTGTAGAATTCGTCCTTTGTTTGAGAAGCTTCACTGGCACGTCCCACCTTATCAATTACGTATCCAATTATTTCGTTTGGAAAATCAACATAAACGGTCGAAGATTGACCTCGAAATAGCTTGAAGTAAGGATCACCCTTAACCACTATGTTCCCAAAGAAAGGCCATACGCTTCCATAACATTCATACAGAATGGATCTTATACGTTCGAGATTAACGTTTTCAAAACGCTCGTCTTTGAAGCCCATCCTTCTAAGAATTCTAGAAACCTCTTTAGCTTCAAGTTCGCGAATCTTTTTAATGATGGTATGCGGGTCTTGCTCTCCAAAATATATCTCCTTAACTTTTCTAATTCTCTCATAGGGGTTGGTTAGTAAGAATCCCCTACTACTCATACCAAAATGTTCTGAAGACGAGCCCTCTTCAAGTATAATTTCATACACCTCATCTGGATATGAAATTTCTCGGAGTATATCTTTTACTGTGATTTTATCTTTTTCACGCGTCCAAGCCCTCCATAGCGCCCACGCAACCATACGACGAGGTGAATTCTTAATACAGCTTCTTAGCACTCCATAAACTTCCTCAAATTCCTCCTTAGCATACCCTCCCTGCTTATGGGGGATTACGAGCTTTTCTTCCACAAGAAGAGCTAGCACATCATCCAAGATTACTTCTAAGGCGTTTGGTGGAAGACCTGAAAGTGGTAGTAACTCTTCAAGAAGTTTAAGCCTCCACTCTTCTTGTTTGAAAAGATCCATTTGAATTGCAAGGAGTATATCCCAATAACCATCCAAAACAAAACAGGGAGGCAATTTTTCAAAAATGTCTAACAACCCCAAGGTTTGCATTTACCTCACCCAAAATACATTTTGGAAAATTTATAATTTAAATAATTTTGTGTACATAATTACTACCCTTAACAGGTTTCCCATTATAATAGTCAAGCTCAGGCAATAAAATTGTTTTATACACGAACTTTTTTCTAACAAATAACAAGAAACGAGGAATAAAGTAATCGAGAACCTTTTACAAGAATTCCATGAGTTGCTGGTATAAAGTTTTCATTTCACTTGCCGAAGCATGGGATTTATTTGTTTTTGTTGAGGCTCTTTTAATTTACTCTAACTTTTCAATTAGTTTATATATCTCTTCAATCGCATATACTGAATGTAAGAAAATATGTTCTGCTTCTCTTTTTGAGAAAATCCTATCTGGATGTTCTGCTTCATTTCTTATCTCTCTCAAGTAGTCTAAGTAGCCTTCCAATTGCTTTGTATTGATATTGCGTGCATGAAGTTCTTTTTCTACCTCCTCTAAGATTCTCTTCCATAATAGCCTATATTCTCGTTCCTTTTCTCCCTTTAGTACTCTGTACAATTCCCGTAAAGCTGCTTCCACAGCTCTTAATGAAATCATGACAGAGGCAGTAGGGATATTGAACGTTAAGGCCATAAATGCTTCATGTATATCGTGCTTTATTATAAAGGGCACTTTATCTGGTGATATCGTGGAAAATACAATATCTATGCCCTTTGAGAATATCTCGGAGTAGTTAAGAACTCCTTGGAATTTGAGTTCAAATATAATACGCTCTCTTAGTTCATGCATTAACACCGCGTTTATACTAGTAATTACCGTCTTTAATTTTTCACTATCTTCCATAGATAAGTAAGAGCTCCAATCTTGTCTGTATCTACCATAAATATACTTTTTGGTGAACTCGTCTACAAGCTCATCTAATTGAGGAACTTGGAGAGGAGCTAGGTCAAATTGCTTCAATAATTCACCTAATTCCTTCATATGAGTTAAGACTCTGCTATCACTCTTGTTTACGTCATCAACAATTTTTATTGAACCTGAGGAAGCAATGAGAAGCAGAGATGTTAGATTTCTGACAATATTATATAAATCAACTCCAGTTAGGGCCTTAGACTTTTTAGTGTTGTTTTCTTCGTGATTCATTAGTAATCACCTTCTCTGATATGTTTAAAAATCTCAAAACTCCGATATTTTTAATCTCATTTTCTAGAGACATCATGGCATAGTCCTCCATGACATTAAATTCACTTATCCACGCTCAGGGATTACAAAATTCAACACTCCATATTTGCCTATAGGATAAAATTTATCCAAAAAGTCCTTCAGCGTCTGATCTATCTTTTTGTTGTCCATCCTAATATAGTTAAATTCAAACCGATTTTTGTCTTTGTTCATGATGTATACAAATAAAAGAATACTTCCAAAATTACTCTCTTTTTCTAAAACCTCTCTAATGGATTCCTTAATGCTTCTTAATTGATTAATTTGACCTTTCAACTGAGCAAGATAATACAAATTAGTCACGTCTATAAATAAAGCACATCTTGGAATATCATATCTTCGTCTTGATTTTCTGTTAATTGCTCTTTTTATCTCCAATACAATATCAAGAGGCTTGTGGTACTTATCTTGGGAGACGTGTCTACTTGTACATTCAATACATATTGTACTCCCATCATATGCTATCCTAAAATCTGGAGGGTTAGGATAAGTGAAGTGTACGCCTTTTTTAATCAAAGAACTAGCTATAGCAACTTCAAATCTGAATCCATAATAATCACTGTCACTCCTGTTTATCTTTTCCCTAAACTTTTGCAATAGCATAGGATCATAACGTTCAATATGTTGCAAATGTTTCATGAGCATTGTTAATCTCGCAAGTTCATAATCTCTAAATGGATACAATCTAGCATTATGGCAATGGAATATGTCCTTTAACGCTCTTCCTATGGGCTTTTCAAAGTCTTCTTTTGTCATGAACTTTGTATTAAGAAGCCTAGATAACTCAACTACAATGTTCCCATAATTCAACAAAAATATCATGAACTGTCTAAACTCATCTTCCTTCATGATATCATCTCACTAACGGATAATTACTTTCCTCCTAGCGTCTTGAATTATAATCTCCCTTGACTTGCCTTTTCTCCTAATATCTCCTTCCAACACTACAACCTCAGCTCCAAGCATTCTCAGTTTTCTGATATATCTATCAATCTCTACATTAGCCCTAACATCAAGAATTACTGCAATGACCTCATCGAGATATTCGACATAATCTAAAACCTGGCCAACCAACCGCTGGAGCTTACTCCTACTATCTGCGATCTTAAGCTCGATTCCAATCCTGCCACCAATAACTATGTCCACTTTCTGGTCTCCCACAGGAACCTGTCTCTGGACTTGGCCCCCAAGCCTTGCCCTGAGGTATTGATAAAGCTGCTTTTCTAAGTCTTCCTCATCCCTAACTGTTTCAGGCTCAAAATCCTGGAGAATATCAAGAATATCTACTTCGTGAGAGGGAATCCCCTCTAATTCTTGTTCAGCTTCAAGAGATTCCTCGGTCTCTTCCTTCAGTTCTATTGTTTCAACTTCATCGGCCTCTGCTCCAAAAAGCATGGCCTTATACTCATCAAGTTCTCTCTGCCTCTGCTCTTTCAGAGCCATAAGAGCAGCGTTTGCTTCTTCAAGCCACTTATTAAACTGATAAATGATATGCCTGGACTTTACCTTGTACCTCTTAGCAACTTCAGCAACTTCCTCAAGAGTCATATGAGATGCCATAATATCAATAAGCTCCTCCTTGTTCCTGATTTTGTATCTCTTTTTCTCACCATTCACGATAACCGTGCGATAAGTGGAGATACCCTTTGCAGCACAGACACCCTCAAGTTGCCTCATTTTAAGTTGAGATAAAATCTCTCTCTTAGCCTCAAATTCTCTTCTCTCTATTTCTTTCTGAAATGATTTTTCGGCCTTAGATATTTCCATCTTTATTTCCAAAGCCTTCTTCCTATATTTCGCTTCTTTCGCTGCTCTGTCCACAGCCTTCTTCGTAACCTCTGTTGCCTTTTTGAAAAGATCCTTAAACGCCATCACTAATCACCAAAAAATAAAATTAAATCAGAACCAACTCTTTTTCTTCTTTCTTCCCTTATTATGCCACTTGCCCTTAATTTTTCCATCAGAACCGAGCTGGTAGTACTTGTGGGTCTTTGGATTATGAATCCTCTTACCCTTCTTTTTCTTACTAAAGATCAAAAAATCACCCCCCTTCTTTTTCTTATGAACTTGACTTAATTATTTACATAATTATTACCTTCA
>QMUE01000027.1 GCA_003663535.1 Thermococci archaeon | reverse complement strand
TTTCACAATACAAAGGAGGATTAAGCTCATTCTTAAGCAACTTCCCGAGTGATTGGAGTGATTTAAGCGAGCTCTTACCATTCTTGCTCAAGATTGCACTCTCAATTCTCGCAGTTTGGATAGCAAAGCAACTCTTTGGTAGTGTTGGCGCTCTTGTGGCTTTAGTTTTAGTGGGCCTCTACTGGTTTGGGCCCATGATTGGAATAAGCCTCTGAGGTGGTGAAAACGTGGCTGATAAAAAAGAAAAAGGCTTTGGAGAAAAAGCAAGCGGATGGTTCCTTGAAAAGCTTGGCTTTAGGCTAATCATTACGGCAATTATGGCACTAATCACATGGTACGCTCAAAAGAACAGCGTTACAATAGCCCAATTCAACGCTGCCTACGCTTCAATTCCCCTTTCAGCACTCGTCCTTGGAATGATCTTTGACTATGGATTAGACACTGGAAAGCTTTACAACAAAATGCTTGGCAGAGGCAAAAATCCAATTCAAAAGCTCACCTTTGCAATAGGAGCGGTAACAATATTCTTTCTTATGTTTACATGGATTATTGCCGGCACAATAACACTTAACCTTGCAACAATCCAACCAGAAAACCTCATTGCAGCTGGCGTCGTTGCATTAGTTGTTCTAATGCCAAACACTGGAACATCAGAGTGGCTTCTCTGGCTTTGGATCGCTGAAACAATTGTGACTGGAGGAGCTTACTTGACTATTTTACCTGCCATTGTGGGAGGTGGCATAATTTGAAGGATTTAACACACCTTAAACAAGGCAATTATTGGGTTAAAACAGCAATAGTAGTAATTTTAGGAGGCTTCATAGCAAGATGGGCGATAAGCAACAATGCAACAGTTCAAGAGTATTTTGCAGCAATAGCCCAAACGAACATTCTCGTAGTTGTGGGAATAGAGTTATTGGACAAAATAAGCGACAAATTTGACTACACAAGCGCATTCCAAGCGATGTACAAGAAAGAAACCAACATGAGTTGGCTTGGGGGATTTATAATTGCGGTTCTTGCATTTTTCGGAACTCTTTATGTAATGGCAGGGACAATATCAATGTCTCTTGGAACCTACTCAACAGGGATTGTCCTCGCAGCTGCAACTTATGCACTTTACATAATTCTACCAGAGACGGGGGATGACGAAATAATCCTCTGGCTATGGGCAATTGCACAAGTTGCCACTGGTGGAGCTTATTTAGCTGCCGCAATCAATCCAAAGACACTCTTTGCAATGTTTGGAAAATGAGGTGATCAACAATGCTCGGCAGGATTGCAGTAACAATTGCAGCATACTTGCTTTGTGTGTTTTATTTTAAAGAAGACATCACCGCAGTAGGGCAGTTATTCGGCTTAACGGGCTTTTGGGCCTTATTTATTCCATCGGCTCTCGTGGGCTTTAGCGTTTACAGGATAGCAGACTTGGATCATTGGGGAATTTGGGACGCTTTAGGATTCTTGATTATCGGAGGAATAGCAATGCTCGCAATAACAAGCGATCCAGAAACCACCCTCTTCGAATTGATCAAGGGAGTCGTTTCGTTCAGCATTGCGGCAATTCTCGGTGCTTTAGCATTGAGAGGAGGGAGGAAAGCATGAATGCTGAAGAAATAATCAGTGCATTCATGGAATTTGCTCAAAACCATCCATACTTCGCCCTTGCAGTCATATTATTCCTCATTGGTGCTCTAATCGGCAAGAAATTCGCAATAGTGTTCTACATCCTCGGAGCTCTTGCGCTCTTGAAGGATCTTTCGTTGTTTGATGTGTTTGTGAACTTCCTCAAAGAAGTGCCCTCAATGATTGAGGGCTTGTTAAGCGTATTTGGAGGTTGAGAAAATGGCTCGAAGGAGAAATGTTAGAAAAAAAGGTTGTAGAAAGAAAAGAACCACAAGGAAGAGGAGAAGGAGGTGAGTAAAGGATGAGAAAGAAGGAAAGACAGTTAATAACGCTCGGTTTGGTTTTGCTGTTTGCTGGAATAGCGTATTGGGCTTACACAAGCGACAGCTTTGGCTTCATAGACCTTAGCGGTTGGCTTCACGGCAATGAGACCACAGAAGGAGGAGGCGATACTTACGAGCTCGGCGTGCTCAACTTGACCTCTGAGGTTCTCGAAGTGGGAGATCTCAAGGTAAGCTTTGAGCTTGCGAATGAGGACCAATTCAACATAAGCGCCGTTAAGGTCTATTATGCTTTGAACGTTGCCGATCCTTCAAATGCAACTTACACTGCCGTAACCGCAAGCAAAGCTACAAATAGCACCATTTACGAGGCCACAATCGACAGCTCATTCGGAGATACGGTTTATTACTACATTGAAGTTCAATACCTCCAGGATGATTCAACACTTGTCTTCAGATATCCAAGCTCCGGCTATCAGAGCGTTGCTGTAAGTGATACCTTTGAACCTGAAATAAGCACAATCGCAGTCGATTATAACGCAACAACCGGTAACGCTACCTTTACAATAACAGCAAGCGACAATGATGCCATCGATGAAATAATATTCTACTATGCTATAACAGCAGATGGAAACGCTACAAGCTTTAGCAACGTTACCCTCACCACAAGCCCATACGAGGTTACCTTGACAATTGACGACAACACGGGCGATGCCACATACTACTACGTTGACTTCTACGTTGAAGCTTACGACTTGAGCGGAAAGAGCGTAAGATTGCCAACAGAGTGAACATTCGAGTTCTATGCCAACGAGACTGCAAGCTTAGTATTCCCACAGAGCGGCTGAGGGGGGCTGAGCTTTGAAGCCCTCCCACTCTAATCCCTCTTTTTTCAGTGTTATTTCGAGAATCTTCATTGCATTAGCAATAATTTTTTTGATTCACTTCGCTACTTCGACTTTCGCCGAATCAGAGTTAGAAGAGAGGCTTTACGAGCTCGGTTATCCAACTGAGGGCTTTATCGTTTATAATGATACCATGCGCTTCAGCGATGGGCACATCGTGAAAATCGAGGGCTCTTACCTTGAAACTTATCCAATCACGGCGAAGGAGGCCTTAAACAGATTATACAATTACCTCGCCGATTACAACAAAAAGCTCGAGCAATACGACATGAGAATCGAGCCCAAAATCGAAAGCATGGACGAAAAGGAGGAAAACGGCAAGCTGTATTGGGTTTTTGAGCTCTACATAAAGAAAGGCTCAAGCGAAATCTTCGCAGGCCTTGCTCATGTGGAGCGTAAGGAAGGCCTGATCAAAATAAAAGGCCTATTGGACTGAGGTGAGGAGGATGAGCGTTTTGAGAAAAGTTAGCTTTTTGGTCTTAATCAGCTTAATGGTAGCTTCGGCAGGATGTATAAGGCAAGAGGGAGGAGCCATCATCCTTAGCTTTGGAAATGAAACTTACACATTCACTTATACTAATCAAACCAACACAACCGCACCTGCTCCGAGCATGCATGTATATGAAGAACAAGTCCAAGTGGGCCAAAAACTTGTCATTCAAGAGCTAAACTTCGAGATTGCTCCAGATTACGACATCAACAAAGCCAAATTCTTCTTTGTAACCACAGAAGGAGTTTATTGGGAGCCGATGAACATTACTCTCGAAGACGGCACGAACATCATCGGTGAGGAGTATTGGGCCGGCACAACCACTTACGTCGCCAAAATCACAATCACAAGCCCGAGAGAACTCACTCTCATAATTACACTCAACATGAAGGATGAAACCAACACTCCAACGGAGGGCTGAGGATGAAGAGGAAACTTGCATTATCAATATTCATATTATTATATATATGTATATTGGGAAATGCACTTGCCATATATAGCTGGACCGGTAAGCTCAATGCAGGCGATGAACTCTATATAAATAATATGAATATTAAGATAGACAAGGACATATCCACGAATGTAACAGCAGCAATTGTTGACCATGAAGGCGAGGTATTTCTAATAAAAGAGGGTGAAAAAAGGGAGGTCAATGGCATCGAGATAAGCGTGAGTTCATTCAATGATTATGCGATCATTCACATCTCAAGCAAGGATCCTTTTGAAGTCAAGTTCACTCCTGGAATCCTCACAAACAAGACCCTTATTGAAAACCTTGAAAAAGAAAATCAAAAGCTCAAAGAGCAAGTTCAAAATCTAACTGAAGAAAAAGAGCAATTGAAAGATGAAAACAAAGCACTCAAGCGCAGAGTTTCTGACCTTGAAAAGCAACTCAAAGAGGCTAAAGCCCAAGATATCTCAAAACTTCAAGCGCAAGTTAATAATCTAACGAAAGAAAACAGAGAGCTGAAAGAAAAAATAGCAAATCAAACGCAAACTATAAACTCCTTAAAGGGAGAAAACAGCTTCTTGAAGCAACAAAATAACGAGTATAAGAGTCTAATATCAACGCTCTTAGAAGAGCAAGCACAAAAGAGCGAACAAAGTTATATCGAGCAAGCAAAAAAGGAGAAGCTTTGGGGTTCCATCATTATAAAGACAATCATCACGGCAGGAGGCATTGTGGCCCTGATAGGATTCTTGCTATACAGAGGGAAGAGAAGTTGGGAATTTGGGGGATTATGAAAAACGTATTGTGCGAAAGAAGGAATAATTTTATTTTAAAAATACGCTGCTGGACTCGCACAACACGAGAACCCTCGAATTTGGAAAAGAAGATGAAAACAGGTAGAATTTCGTGAAATAATAATACTTCATACATATGGGCCGTATCATAAAAAGCAAGTAGGGGGTTGGGTTATTTGGGAGTAGAAATCTACATAGGGAAAAATACAGAAAGAGAGAAGAGGTACATTGAGCTTAAAGAAACTGAAGCTAATCATATTACCTTCCTTGGACCTAGTGGTTCAGGGAAGACAACAGTTGAAAGGGCCCTTGCAGAGGAAATCCATGAGAAGGTCCCTGGTGCATTAGTAATAGTAATCGAGCAGAAGTATGACAAGAATAAAGTAAAAGACCTAAACGACTTTATAAAAACATTAGCAGAGATCAAAGGGAAAGGATTTGTAAAAGAAAACTTCAATGAAATAATCCAATATCTCTCGATAGTGGCTAACGATGGAATTAAATACGGTAAAATGGGAGACTTCGCCTTTGGATGGCCCAACTACCCATTTTCGATAATACCCGTCTCAGAACATGATCGCCATAGCATTTTGAGCTGGCATGGACTAAAGCCAAAAAGATTTCCTGTTAAGAGGATAGTGTTTAGACCAGTTAGAAATGTTGACGCAATAAGGAGAGATAACAACTGTAAAGTGGTGGATGGAAAAATAAGGTACCAAGACGTTGATTTCTCATTCATCGAAAAATTAGCTCAAATAAATAGAAACACTCTCTATGGAAGGATCATTAAGCAAGCATGGGATCTAGAGAAAAAGAGAGATCCAAAACTCTTAGAGCAATTTGCAACAGAGTGGCAAGCAAAGTACAGACCAAATTCAAATGGTCCGAGTACAACATACCTCTCAATCATGGAGGTGGCAAACCTCCTCAAACAAGACGTCATCTTTAGCAAGCATAAAGATTTCACTTCCGAACTCTCAACAGACGTTATTAACGTCATTGACTTTTCAGCAAACAGTGAGTTATACCCCGAAGAAGAAGCATGGATAGTTAAGCATCTTGTGAACTTTGTTGTCAAGAAATATGTTCGTTTTAGGAATACTCCTGTTTTTGTTATTTTTGATGAAATTCAAAACATACTCCAATACTATGATGGCAAACTGGCTGTTGAAAAACTACACAGGGAAGGCAGGAGTAATTGGGTAAATATTATTGCAGGCACTCAATACATGTACGGGCTTCCAGGATTCTTAGTATACGGGGCAGCGCACATTGGAATAGTTGGAAGAATAGCAAGTGCCGACGATGAACTTCTTCTAAGTAAAGTCATTAAAGACTTTAAAAGAATAAAAGAACCGAGAGCTAAAACATTCAAAGACTACAAGAGACTTAAACCCCAATTAAAGGGTCGTGGTTGGTTTTCTTTTGATAAAATGTATACCGAGCGGATTTACTTCCGCCCACCACAAAGTTTGTGAGGTGATAAGTGTGGGAATTTTAGATAAGATTAGGAGAAAAAAGAATAAAGAAGGAAAAGAAACAGCTAAATACCTACCAAAAACCCTTGAAGAGGATGGTACAATTCCATTCGTTGAAGATAGAGTCATCGAAAGAGCAAGGAAGTTAAGAGAGCTCAACTACAAATATGCACAAGTATTTGAGCCCAAACAAAGACTTTTGATCTGGTTCAACGGAAAAGAAAGCAAGATAATAGGATATCCTCAAGGGCTGCGAGTGGACCTCGACGATTACGTTATTCTTTATCAAGTAAGGCCCCCAAGTTGGATAGATAGTATAGTGCACTCCCTACTAAGAGTTTTTGGAAAACACCCACCGTTAGCAATAATCAGAGCTCCAAAACAAATTGTGAAGTTTGGAGATGAAAGCATTACAATTCTCGCACACGCATTCATCATCAACAAATATCAAGAGTACGAAGCCGTACCCCTGACAGAAAACATAGTTGATGCCAAACTATACTTGGCATTGAAAGAAGAGAACGACATGCTTTGGGACCTAATATCAATACTAAGGCATAGAGTTCCAGAGGTTGTTGAAGACGCCATGAAAATGAACCCACGCATAAAGACTTACATGAGTACTAAAGCACAAGACCAAACCGAAGGAACGAAAGAAGAACGATTCGGAGGAGTTGAAGTCGAATTCGATCCATTCAAAAGATTTCGGATGTAAGGAGGATACAAACGATGAACGCCTATAAAGTTGTTGACACAGAACTCATTGAAGACTTATCAAAACCTGATAAAGAACCAGATAAAGAAAAACGTGTGGAGCGCGAAGGTGACAGTAAGCCAGGGAAACTCCCTAAAAAAGAACTCAATAAGTTACTTGTCAGTGCAATAGTGCGCAGATTAAAGAAACTTTACTTCAGTGTTCCAAAAAGTGAAGATCGCATTTTAATTGAAGAGACTTTAGAGGATCTCATCCAACTAATGCTACTCAATAGCATCGCAACCGAACTGCTTGAAGGAAAAGAAACAAAGAAATAGTTCAACGAAATTCAATCTCAAAATATCCCTCTCTTTCATATTCTGTTGAATCTTCCTCTTCCTCCCTATCTTGTTCAGACTGTATTATCTCGAGTTCTTTGAGCTTTTCCAAGAGATCTGTTATATCCTCTATCAGCCCCATTAATTGAGCATAATACGCGGCCAAGCCAACGTATTTGAGGTATTCTGCCTTGGCTTGAGGGTATTCCTCAGCATACTGAACACTACTTTTGAAGAAAGATTCCTCTGCTGCCACCGCCTTTTCAATACTCGCTATTGCTGCAGGATACGATTTTTTGAGAGCCTCATAAATCTGAACGTCATTCTCCTTAGCATACCCCATCAAAATGCCCCACAAAGAGGCTAAAAACTCCGTTTTCCCTTCCGATGCCTCAGTAAGGTAATAAGTCACGACCTTGCCAACACTTCGATCCATAACACCACCTCTCGGCACTCTAAGATTAAGATTCGAGTATTTTCAAAATCTCTTCTTCCAATTTTTTATCACCCATCTCCTCTATCCCATCATATATACGTTTTACAATATCTAAGAGCTCCTGAGACTTCTCGGGAATTACTCGTGCTAATTCAAGTCTTTCTTCCTCAGGTGTTTTGCTATTTTTGAATTTTGAAATTAGCTCACCGTACTCTCTTAGCTCTTGCGTAGGGAATTCATATTCTTCCAAAAACTTTTCAATAAAATTTGAAATTCTCAATATCAATCCCCGATAAGAAGGGGGGAGATATTTTGTTACGCTTCCTAAGTGATACTCTTTTGAAAGATACATGTAAGGGCTAAATACTGGAACAAAATTCCTGCTCTGTACGGAATTTCCAGTTAGAGCCCCAATGAGATCTTGAAGATATGCCAAGAGTGCATTTTTAAACTCCTCAATATTCAATCGCTGTTTTTTCATTTCTATGAGACTTTCATTCATGAGTGCAGTCTCCTTGACCATCTGTTTTACCATTTCATACGTCAATTGAGCTTGCTTTGATGCTTCTTCTGCCATCTCTCTTGTAGCTTTTGTCTGAAGCGCTATATAACCAACCATAAGTATTGTAGCAATGCCAACTGTAGCGTCGATTAATAATTTCCCTCTAAACCCTGTTTGGAGACTCTCTATAATGACACCAACGCCTACTACCACCGCATATATAATCACAAATGCTCCTATTCGGCTCTCAAACCTCTTATCCTCTTTTTTATTATTTTTGCTTCCTTCCGTTTTTAGATCATGCACCTCTACCACCATATGCTAACTTTTTGAGTTCTCATTTTGTTGTTTCCTCCAACCAAGTTAACATTTTTTCAACACTACCTTCAAATTCCTTCTTTACAAATCCATAAAATTCCAACCTGTATATCTTCACGTTATCAAAGTTCTCCAAGCTCGTATCCTCTAAATAATCGTTCCAAGCTTCCCTAATGTATCCCGAGAACATGAGCCTTTCCCCAAAGAGTTCCACGCCACTCCAATATGCAGAACCAGTAGCATCCAAAACAACCATTTTGCCTCCTTTTACTGGTAAAATTACGAAAAGATGACCTCCACCGCTTTTCCTTGTTGCTACAGCTAGATATAGAGCATAATTTTCACCATAAAAATCCTTAAGATAAACCTTGATCATTGCATACAAAAGAGAATTAATGTCATCACAATCGCCATATCCTCGCTCTAACGTTTCTGATGGAAGTTGGAATAGATTTGAGGCATCTCTAGGAGTATAAATACCAAGTTTAGCAACTTCAGGATCTGGAGGAACAATCATTGGAGGATCAGCAGCATACTTCACATGATCTGAAACAAAAGTAGTAATCTCCTTGAGGGAAGTAGAAAGAGCCTGTGGGTCGCTTATGGCTTTGCTTACATAAGACTTTAAAACATTTTCCTGCTCCTCCATTAGGATATTTTTGAGAAACTCTTCCAAGAAGAAATACCGACGAGTATAGTTATAATAAGCCTGATAATTCTTCTCAAAATTCTTGTATTTATCTAACTCGAGAGAAAGAGCATTATATTTATTCTCCAACTCAACAAGATCATTTCCAAGTTCTTTATTTGTCTTTTTTAGGGTTTCTTCATTCCTTTCATGCATCTCAACAAGAGTCTGAAGCTTACTCACATTTTCTTTAAGGGTTGAGATTTCTGATTGAAGCTTGGTAACCCTATTTTTGTAAACTTCCATTCCCTCTAACTTTGAACTGGCCTCAAGATAATTACTAAAAAGTAATCCATTGACTACGAGGGAAATAACAAGAAAAACAGAGATTAGGCCAGTAATTATTCTCCCCATCTCTCTTCCCTCGTATAACATTTTTCAATAAGCCATTTTACTCGAAAAGATATTAAACTTTTGGTATGCTCAAATAGCACGGAAAAGCCCAAACGAAAGAAAAAATTAGATAATGAAATGTAGTCTGGAGTTGTGTGGTTTTTCTACGCTCTCATCCTATTAAGAGGGAGAGGACTCCGCATACAGCACTAATAATTGCACTAATCGCCCCCAAAAGAAGCAAGACGTCATAAAGAGACATGCATTTGATGATTCTTGTTACTGTTTTGGTACCACCAATCTTTTTAAGCACTGTCTGCCAGCCAAGGCCGGCTAGTGTAATAGTGTCTCCGCTAGATAGAATAACAAAATCATCATCCCACTTGGGTTCACCCCTCACTTCTAGAATCTCCACCTTCCTAACTCTTGCATGCACCTCATATAGCCCTGGTTCCTTGAACGAGAGTGAAAAGGTGAACTCACGGGTTTCTTTGGGCTTGAGCCTAAAAGGGGAAGAGTGATTGCGAGTAGCGGGTAGGGAGGTAACGACCTTTTTAGCCCCTACTCTAGGGTTATACACATCTACTATGAGATGAGCATTGTCTTGAGGATAGTTGTGGTCTTTATCATTCTTAACTGTCACTTTTACTCTGACCTTCCTATTTGCAAGACAGAACTTAGGGACTTTTAATTCTAGGGAAACTTCGGGTTGGGGTATTTTGTGTACTTCAACAACACGGATATGCCCACTATTCATGATGGACACCTTATTTTATAAGATTGCTATTTAAAAATAAAAGTTTTGTTTAGATTACTTCCGGCCTTATTTTTGTTCGGAGCTCGGGGAGATCCTGCAGCAGACCCTTCAACACGAGTAAAAATGGCATTTGACAATATGCCAACTGCTATCCCTAGGAGTATTACACTTATAATCAATTGAGAGATCTCTGAACGTCTTTCTAGGAGATCTTGACGCACTTTCCTTTCCATCTCAATAACACCTTTTTCATTAGACCCTTTGTTATTCGAAAAGATATTAAAGTTTCGTATAGTTTCTCAGCTGGTGATCCTCATGAAAGTGTTCAAGGTTCACGTGTACTTGGAGGGGAACGTGGACACTCTTGAGGATTTTGAAGCCTACGCCACCTTTATCGTAATGGCAAAAGATGAAGGTCAAGCCGAAGTCCTAGTGAAAGAATACATCAAAAAAGAAAACCCACCAAAAGGGGATGTGGAGATACTAGACGTTGAAGAAGTGTCAATCGACCAAGCAAGCGTGTTAGGGATGGTAATTGACTAATTAACGCTCGTAAAGGTTTTTTGGATAGAATATCCGATCTAAGGATTTTTCTACTCTTTATTATTCCGACAGAGT
>QMUE01000026.1 GCA_003663535.1 Thermococci archaeon | reverse complement strand
TGATTCAATGTTTCCTAGGGGAGAAACCATGAAAGTTATAATGACCACAAAAGTTGATCTAGCCTCTATGAACATTAAACAGAAACTAATCGAAAACTTTGGTTTTGTAGAATCTGAGAAACGATTTGATGGTAACGAGGTATATCAGTTTAAGAATACTTTTATACTGACAACGGATAGAGAAATGATATACTACGATAATCTGGACAAGGAGATAGCAAAACAATTGGGTGTCATTCCTAAGATTATAATCTTCGCCTCAAGGCACTCAAGCCAGCAAAAGCTTCCAGCTCTAACCACTCACGTTACAGGAAACTGGGAAAAAGCCATGTATGGAGGAAAGGATGAAAGCTTGGCTATTGCAGAGCCAATAGCAATGAAACTCGCTCTTTTGAAACTAAACGAACTTAATGACTTAAATTGGACTGTTTGTTACGAAGCTACCCATCATGGGCCAAGTGAGCTTGATGTGCCTTCCCTTTTTGTAGAAATAGGTTCTAGTGAAGAGGAGTGGAAAAATGAGCAAGCTGGGGAAATAGTGGCAGAGACTATTTTTTATGTAATTAATAATTACACTAAGAGTCACAACTTTAGGACCGTAATTGGTATTGGGGGAGGTCATTATGCTCCAAAACAGACTAAAGTGGCCTTAAATTCAGAACTTGCATTTTCTCATATAGCGGCGAAATATGCACATCCTCTTTCCAAGGAACTGTTAATTAAAGCTATAAACAGAACCTCGGGAAGAGTACATGGAATTTATGTAGATTGGAAGGGCAGTAGAGGTGAGACCAAACAGATGGCAAGGAATATTGCGGAAGAGTTGGATTTGGAGTTTATTAAAGACTAACAAAGAAGCGAAACGTTTAAAGGTTTGAAAGTACACATTTAAATATCAGTTGAACAAACTTAGCTAAGGTTTATATATGTAGAGAATGTGAAAAAACATTTAGAACTGTTATCGGGTGGAGGGTGAAAAAATGTTGAAATTGATTGAAAGTGCAATAGAAAGGACATCAGCAGAAGCAAACACTCCAGTTGAGGTTCAAACACCAGCTTCTGACATTGATGAAGAGCTTAAGAAGATTTTGGAGCAAGTACAAGCAAAGATCTATGTTGTTGGTGTTGGTGGCGCTGGCTGTAATACCATTAATAGGATGATGGAAGTTGGAATTCAAGGAGCAAAGGTGATTGCGGTTAATACTGATGCTCAAGATCTGTTGAAAATAAAAGCACATAAGAAGATTTTAATTGGTAAGGATCTCACAAGAGGCCTTGGTGCTGGAAATAGCCCAAAAGTTGGCGAAGAAGCTGCTAAAGAAAGTGAAAGAGACATTAGGGATGCTCTTGAAGGGGCCGATATGGTATTTATCACTTGTGGTCTTGGTGGGGGTACTGGTACCGGTGGCGCCCCAATAGTTGCTGAGCTTGCAAAGAAAATGGGAGCGTTGACAGTTTCAGTAGTCACACTTCCATTCACTGTTGAGGGTATAAGGAGAATCAAGAATGCGGAGTATGGTCTTGAAAGACTTAGGAAAAACAGCGATACTGTAATTGTGATCCCCAATGACAAGCTTATGGAAGTGGCTCCGAATTTGCCAATTCAAATGGCATTTAAGGTTTCAGATGAGATTCTTGTGCAAGCTGTTAAAGGAATCACCGAACTCATTACTAGGCCAGGTCTCATTAACCTCGACTTTGCTGATGTAAGAGCAGTCATGAAAGATGGTGGCATTGCAATGATTGGTATTGGGGAAAGTGATAGTGAAAAGAGAGCATTAGAAGCCGCGAATCAAGCTTTGAACAGCCCACTTTTGGACGTGGATATTAGTGGAGCTAAGGGTGCGTTGATCAGTATTGCAGGAAGTGACGTTAAGCTTGAAGAGGCCCAACAAATAATTGAGCTCGTCACAAGCAAACTCGATCCAGAAGCGCAAGTTATTTGGGGAATTCAGCTAGATCCTGACCTCGAAAAGACAATAAGAGTAATGGTTGTTGTAACGGGAGTAAGCTCACCGTACGCTGTTGTCGAAGAAGCCGAAGCACCATACTCTCTTGAAGAAGAAAGAAAGGTCGTTAAGATAGATTTGACTGAGCTTTAAAGGGCCTACTTTTTGCATTTATTTTTTGAGAGATTTTTCCTAAGTCGTGTTTGTTGATAGAAGGATAACTTTTAAATACTTTAGGAATAGTCAACTCTGAAGGTTGCGAGGGGTGTTGAAAATGGCTGAGAGTTACATGGAAAAATTTAAAAGCTTTATATCTGAGTCCAAAAGGGTTTTCCTAGTCACAAAAAAACCAGGCTGGAAAGAATACAAGCTTGCCGCTAAAATAACCGGTCTTGGAATAATTTTAATCGGTGTTATTGGAATGATTATTCGTGTTATTGGTTCTCTGGTTCAAGGGACTTGAACTTGAGCGGTGGTAAAGATGAGTGAGAGCAAAATATTCGCAGTACGTGTAACAGTAGGCCAAGAGGAGAACACGGCTAAGTTGATTTACAGTAAGGCTAAAACTTACAACTTGCCTGTCATGGCGATACTCTCACCCTCGAAGGTTAGAGGGTATATATTTGTTGAAGCAGCGGAAAAAGCTGCTGTAGATGAGGCCATAAGGGGCATCAGGCATGCAAAAGGTGCACTTCCCGGCCCAATATCTTTTAGTGAAATAGAGCATTTCCTTGAAGAGAAGCCAGCTGTTAGTGGATTTGAGCCTGGAGACATTGTTGAATTAATCGCTGGCCCATTCAAGGGCGAGAAGGCCAAAGTAGTTAGAGTTGATGAGTCAAAAGACGAAATTGTGGTTGAGCTGATTGGAGCAATAGTACCAATCCCTGTAACTGTCAGGGGAGAATACGTTAGGCTTATAAGCAAACGCTCAGAGGAGTAGAGGGGTGAAGAGAATGGCAAAGAAACAAATCGTTGAGGTGTTAGTTGAAGGTGGTAAGGCTACTCCTGGTCCTCCATTGGGTCCAGCCATTGGTCCATTAGGGTTAAATGTTAAACAAGTTGTTGACAGGATAAATGAAGCCACCAAGGATTTTACGGGAATGCAAGTTCCGGTTAAGATAATTGTTGACCCGGTAACAAGACAATTTGATGTGGAAGTAGGAACACCACCAGTAAGTCAACTAATAAAGAAAGAACTTGGATTGGAGAAGGGTTCAAGTGAACCTACAAGGGCAATTGTTGGTAATCTAACAATGGAACAAGTAGTCAGGATTGCTAGAGCAAAGAAGCAACAAATGCTTGCAGCTGGTTTAAAAACAGCTGCTAAGGAGGTTATAGGGACGGCTTTAAGCATGGGTGTCACTATTGAAGACAAAGATCCAAGAGAAGTGCAGAAGGAAATTGATGAGGGAATTTATGATGAGATATTTGCAAAGGAAGAGTGAGGGAAAAGTTTAAAAATCTCTCTTTTTACGAATTTTTGATTTTTCCTTCCGGTTTAAATAAAAAAAGTGGAGGTCAGAAAGATGGCCTTTGATAGGCAAAAAATCGTGGAAGCGGTGAAGGAGGCAAAGGCCCGGGCTAAGCCGCGTAACTTCACACAGACCCTCGAAGTGGCAGTAAACCTCAAGGATATTGATCTTAAAAAACCTGAGAATAGGTTTAAGCTTGAGGTTGTTCTGCCACATGGTCGTGGGAAGGAACCAAAAATCGCGGTCATTGCTGATGGTGCCGTTGCCGAGGCGGCTAAAAAGCTCGGGCTTGATATTATTAGTGGTGAGGAATTAGAAGAATTGGGGAGCAATCCAAGGGCTGCAAGAAAAATAGCAAAGAACTACGACTTTTTCATTGCGGCTGCTCCATTGATGCCAAAGATTGGTAGGTACTTAGGTAGGTACTTAGGTCCAAGGAATAAGATGCCTGTTGTAGTTCCACCAACAATAACGGATCTTACCCCGTTTGTTGAGAGACTTAAAAAGACAGTTAGAATACAGCTTAAGAACAATCCAGTAGTGCATGCTCCGGTTGGAACAGAATCCATGGAAGATGAAAAAGTTGCTGAGAACGTTGAGACAGTGCTAAACGCAATAATAGGAAAGCTTGAGAGGGGAGAAAACCAACTCAAGTCAGCATACATCAAAACAACAATGGGTCCAGCTGTAAAAATAGAGGGGTGATATGAATGGCTCATGTTGCTGAGTGGAAGAAAAAGGAAGTGGAAGAGCTTGCCAAGCTTCTTCAAGATTATCCAGTAATAGCCCTAGTTGATGTAGCAGATGTTCCAGCATATCCTTTGTCCAAGATGAGAGAGAGCCTTAGAGATAAGGCAGTTCTTAGAGTTTCAAGGAATACTCTCATTGAGCTCGCTCTCAAAAGAGCAGCACAAGAACTTAACGACTCAAATATTGAAAAGCTTATCGAGCATATTCAAGGTGGAGCAGGCATACTTGTTACTAAGATGAATCCATTCAAACTTTACAAGTTCCTTGAAGAGAGCAAAAAACCTGCCCCGGCAAAAGCAGGAGTCCCAGCCCCAAGAGATGTTGTAGTTCCAGCAGGACCAACACCATTATCCCCCGGACCTCTTGTTGGTGAGATGCAAGCGTTAGGAATTCCTGCAAGAATTGAGAAAGGTAAGGTATCAATACAAAAAGATACAGTTGTATTAAAGGCAGGCGAGATTATAACTCCCCAGCTGGCTAATATACTTAACCAGCTTGGAATTGAGCCCCTTGAAGTGGGACTTAAGTTACTTGCTGCATACGAGCACGGAATCGTTTATACACCAGAAGTACTTGCAATTGATGAGGAACAATACATCAGTATGCTTCAACAGGCTTATATGCATGCATTCAATCTCTCCGTTAACGTAGCATATCCAACAAAACAAACAATCGAGGCAATTATTCAAAAGGCATTCCTTGGCGCAAAGAACGTTGCAGTGGAAGCAGGTTACATTACCAAGGAGACTGCTGGAGACATACTTGGCAAAGCCTTCAGAATTGCATTGTTTATAGCTCAAGAGTTACCAGAGGAGTTGCTTGATGAGAAGACCAAAGAGCTTTTAAACCAACAAGCACAAGTTATAGCGGCTCAGCCTCAGCCAGCTGAAGAGGCTGAGGAGAAGGTTGAAGAAGAGGAAGAAGAAGAGGAGAAAGAGGAAGAAGAGGCTCTCGCTGGGTTGGGAGCCTTATTTGGTTAATGCGCATCTAATAATGGGAAATAAAGATAACTTGGAGGTGTAAAAGATGGAGTATGTATACGCTGCTTTATTGTTACACGCCGCTGGTAAGGAGATAACTGAAGAAAGCATAAAGGGTGTTCTTCAGGCTGCTGGTGTAGAAGCTGATGATGCAAGAGTGAAGGCTCTCGTTGCAGCCCTTGAGGGAGTTAATATTGAGGAAGTTATTGAAAAAGCTGCAATGCCTGTTGCAGTTGCAGCAGCTCCAGCTGCAGCTCCTGCAGCTGAGGCTCCAGCAGAAGAAGCTCCAGCAGAAGAGGAAGAAGAGGAAGAGGAAAAGGAAGAAGAGGCGCTCGCTGGACTTGGTGCACTCTTCGGCTGAACTCCCTTCTATTTTCTCCTTTCACTTATATTTCTATGTAAAACCATTTTTGAAGTTCTTGTGGCATGATAATAATACTAATTTAACTATGAAAATTGAAGAGAATAGAACTTATCTTATTTTTCTTTTTGAAAGCTTTAAGTGTTGACTGCCTTGGTAACTACCACGATAAGGATTGCTTGAGGGTTCCTCAAGGCGATGGAATGCTATTTGTACGAACCGCTCTTCATAATGGAGTACTACTTCTTCTTCAGAACTATTGAACAATGCCAAAGTGAGATTTCCATCCCATCCTGGATCAACCCAAGCAAAACTCCCTAAAAGGCCTTCTCTTGCAAATGTGCTCCTTAGCCTCATGTCGCCCATGACATCATCAGGGAGTTTCACTCTTTCTAAGGTTAGTATCAATGCATGGCCTTTGGGAGGAATAACCGCTTTTCCTTCCTCCTCGACATTTATGAACTTCCCATTTACCATAGCTTCCTTTCCAACCCTTAGATCATAGCCTGCTGGCTGAAGAGACTTTTCATTGAAAGGTTCAATCAGTATTTCCTTCCTAATTTTATGATCTGGTAGTATCATTTTATCACCACAACTTTTATGTAGGCACCGTGTTATAACTTTTTTGAGGGCCCGTGGCCTAGGGGATTGGGCGTCGGCCTTCGGAGCCGAAGGTCCCGGGTTCGAATCCCGGCGGGCCCGCCATATCGCTTCTACGAATTCCATAAATTCTCCCTCCCCAAAAAGAAGCCATCTAAACATTGCATTAATGAGCTTTGACCTATTAAGCGGATACTTGTTAAGAACTTCGGCCACTTCCTTATCAACGCTGATATTAAGCCTTGTCTTTCGCCTCTTTGAGGCCTTTTGAGGAATGAGAGCCCTTCTTTTATGAGTGTGTATTTTGTGTATTTTGCGCATAATTTTCCACCAATGTCTATATACATATTATGATATATATGCATGAAGCATCACCAAAGATCTTTGAGATCCCCTATCTCAAACTTCCACATGCGGATGAGATTCTCA
The DNA here is from genome assembly GCA_003663535.1 of Thermococci archaeon. Lineage (GTDB taxonomy): Archaea > Methanobacteriota_B > Thermococci > Thermococcales > Thermococcaceae > Thermococcus_A. The sequence continues at coordinate 4,184 of QMUE01000026.1, read as the reverse complement.
AGGCGAGAGCAGAATTTATCTGAAAGCTTGTAATATCCTCTGTCTTCACTCAAAAGGCCCAAGGCAAGCATTTTCTTGATGACTCTAAAATATAGAACTGCATCTGAGTCCTTGAGCCCAAGTTCTTCTCTATATGCATCTTTCCACAACATTTTGTTTTTCTTCAAATACTCCACAATGCTTTTTGCAAGCTCTAAAGTCTTGCCTTCAAAGAGCAACTCTAATACAGACTCAGGAGGCTCATAAACTGGAATTCTCAACACCACATGGTCTGGAAATTTTCTCGGCCTTGGCATACTAACACCACCCATTATTTAGTTCACATAAGGTGTATATTTCACTGATCCATGAGGTTTGTGTCCTGGCATGCATACCAACATGAGGTGTATATTATGCTGGTCCATGCAGTGATTGAGGTTGCTTATGCAGGAGAGATAGTTTGAAGGAAACGGTAATAACATGTTAGTGTTATTATTAGTGTTAAGGCTAGTCATTCAACACCACCCACAAACTCAAGTATGCTCTTCTCCTTCGAACCCGAGCGAAACAGTTTTGAAAGTTCTTTCTCAGCGAGCATTCTTACTGCCCTCTCGACCATATACCTGAGTGAGGTACTTGGAGTGCGCCAACGGGATTCTACGACCATCTTTGCAAAGTCATTATCCCACAGAACCCAACCAATGCCATAATAGCCCATGACAAAGAGGTCATCGAAATCCATACGCACCCAAGACTTTGTTGCGATATAAATGTAATCCACATAGGGTCGCCTCACTATCGCCTGAGCTAGGACTTTTTTCACGTCTCCTTCCTTGAACTCGACACCTATCGTTCGCTTGTTCGTGATGATGTGTCCGTTGTACTCCTTCCTGCTCTCAAGCTTTATCAGCAAGTCAAATTCAATTCTTTCATCCTCACCATCGAGCCAAACATGTGGGTAAATCTCCTTGAGCTCGAAGGAATTGTTGAAAGTATGATGCCTAACTATGACATCAAGCACGCCAAGAGCATTACGCTCCTCAAAATGCCCCTTCTCCTCGAGGAATTTCTTATACTCCTCAAGGTTCACGGCCATCACACTCCTTTTTCTTGATAGTCGCACCAATGCCAAAGGATACTTCTTTTCTGTTTCCCCAATAAGAACGAGCTGTAAGGCTGAAGTAGGAATAGCTCTTCGTCTCTTTGTCTTCAAGGTGGAAAATCAGCTTGACTTCCTCCCAATTCTCGTCAGTAAGCTCAATCGCTTTCTTGATAGCATCAAGGGCCTGCTCAGGTTTGTAGTTCTCATAGAAATATGCATCCTCGTCTATTGCATCATACTCTGCAAGAACATCCGCTTCATCGAGTGGTGCATCCCTCGACGCCTGAAGCTCTACATAAGCAATATCGGAGAATCTGTGCTCTTGGATAAAGCTGAAATATCCCCAAGCTTTTTTCTCCTTAATTTCCACATTAGCCACGCCTATCACGCTCCTTTTCAAGCATCTCAATCTTATCTCGAATTATCTGCCTTACAAGAGGGTGCTCCTCCCTCTCAAGGGCCTTCTTGAGGCGTTCAATCTCCTCAACACTCCGCTCAGCCACGGCCATGGTTATCACACTCCTTCATTCATCCTTAATTATGTTGACTATAGCAACCCTTGAGACCTTACCAACCTTATCATTGAGCATTGCTCCGATCTCTTTAACAACGCCCGCATGTTTCTTTATGAGTTCATCATCGATTTCTTCAGTATCTATTTCTACCAAAAACCTAAACTCCACCTGCATTTTTCACAACCCTCCCTTTTCCAACAAAATCTTCAAGTCTGTCCTGAGGTCCTCCAAACTCCTCGATACAATCAAGTCATCCACGTCTAAAATCGCATAATAATCCCTTCTATGATCCTCATAGCGCTTCTCGAATTGCGGTTTCACGTTCAAGACGTTGAACATGATGAATTTCTTGTCCCCAATGTTCACAAAATAATAAAGCGGCACTGTAAGCATTCTTGCAAGCCTTTGAATCCTGAGGAATTGATACCCATTCAACTCCAGCTCGGAGCCGTCAAAAGTCGTTGGACTCTTATACTTCAGCTCAAACGCTGCAATGGGCCTCTCGCCGATCTTCCTGCCAAACTTGTTATAAACCGGCTTAAAGAGGATTGAATCAATGTCGCTCATCTTGTACTGCTTCGGAAAGAGGAACTCAATCAACCTGCTGAACCTCATTCTATTCCGGCCATCCTTCACCATGCGCTCCATGTAGTCAAAAGCCGGGTCAAAGAACTGAGGGCCCTTGCCAACATCAAAATGAACCATCGTGGAGCGGGAGGCCATCACCATCCCTCCACTCCTGCAAGTTTATCAACCTCGTAAAACCAACCTTGCTCCTTCATCGCTTTCATTATCTCATCCTCGCTGAGCCTCCACACGCCCTGAGTGTAAGTCGTCAAGAAAATCACTGCTTCGAGGATATCCCCAACCTCCCGCAGCTTCCTCGACTTCCAGAAGCCATTGAAACCCCTAATCTTCTCAAAAATGCCGTAGCCGGGCTTTCTTTTGTAGCGCTTTATCACTATGAAAACATCCGAGCCGTGCCCTCTAAACCCGAGCTCCGCTGCTTTGATCCAGACCTCGTTGTCCTTCATGCTCTCCCCTCCGGCACACGTTGTACTGAATAAATTCTATCAGTAGGAAGCAAGAATCGCCTAACCTTTTCAATGGCCTCTCCGTAGGCCTTATCGGGGTCGTCACTGGCCTTTACATCGTACGCTCTTATAACATATCGTGGGTATTTTACTCCTGTACGTCTGTCTGTCTCAAAGAGACAATGTTCTACCCACACTCGGAGTTTCATACTCCCACCTCCTCAAAAACAAACAGGAACTCACGTGGCCCTCTTACGGCTTTGACTACCCCTCCATATTGCTTTATCCAATATCCGGCCCTTCTCAGTTCATCCAGCCATTCCATAGCCCTCTCTTTTTTAACCAACCCCGGCTTAACTCTCAAGTAATCCCCTGAATAATCCCTGCACTCCACCACCACAAAACCAAGGCCAAAGGACCTCATAACTCTCCCCCCGAATAGCACTTAAGAAAAAGCGCTCTTCCTCTAATGAATCAAGTACTTCCTCCTCGATCCACAACTCGTCTTCATCAAGCTCGTCAGAATCTGCCTCCTCCTCTGCAGTCTTTCTCTCAACATCCTCAAGCAGGAGGCCAGCAATGGCCTTGATAGCGAGCAAGTAATCCTGAGCCGTTCTTCTGCTAATGCCAAAGTGCTCCTCGACGGAGTCTGGAGAGACGGGATACCAATACCATGTATATTCTCCAAGAAATTCCTGTAAATCATAGTTCTTCTTGTATTTCAAATGTTCCTGTTTGCAGAATTCAAGAATCTCAACGAGTTTTCTCAATGATTGCACTCTAATCTTCTCCTTTTCATCCCTCCATGACATCATATCACCTCCGGAGCTCCTAAGTCATAACCTGACCTCGAAGGTCCTACGCCGTCACGATATGACTTATAGATCTGCAAGTCATACTGTGACCAAAATGAGCAGCAGTTTTTGGTCATAACATGTCCATTCCTGGAGCTGTCATAATATGTCATTTCAGGTCCAGCACGGTCAGAATGTGACCAAAGTAAGCTGCTTAATCTAGTCATAACGTGACCCCTCAGAACCATCATGCCCTCAACCTCCTTATCGCTTCATCAATTTCCGCAATCGACCACGCCAAGTCGATCTCCATATCAACCTCTTTCCTAAGAACGGCCCTGTCTTTCACTTCTTCGAGCCTTTTCTTTGCCTGCTCGAGGACCTCGGCGATGTTCCTGAACCTCACAACAAGCGTTCTTATTTCTTCAATCCCATCGCCATAGCCTTGCCAATAAGAAGCTGCCCGCATATTCCCTATTTTCTCGAAGTCGTTCCTCAAGGTTACGGCCTTGCAGACCTTCTCTGAGAGGACTTCTTCAATCAGGCCCACGCTTATGTTGTCCCTTGCCTTCTCTAACTGCTCGAAAGCCTTCCGCTCCTGAGCCACAAACTCCCAAAACTCCTCCACCTCATTCATCCACAACAACCTCCACAGGCTTTTTCTTCTTTGAAGCTTTCAAAGCAGAAAGCAAAGAACCAAAAAGCTAAACAAAACGAAAATCATCATTAACAACATCCTCGATTAAATCAAGCCAGAATT
>QMUE01000025.1 GCA_003663535.1 Thermococci archaeon | reverse complement strand
TACACTCATGTTGCCATGGATGTGGTAAAAGAGGATTTCACGTTAGAGGTTTAGGAATGTGTCTATAAAACGTTTAGCAAGACTTTGAACACTCTCTGCTGGAAGTTTCACCCTCTTTCCATTCACTGTTCCGTCAAAAATTAGTGGAGTGGGGTTTAGAGTTTTTATTACTTCGAATTCTTTATTCTTTTTGAGGGTTTCTTTAAGAACTTGCTTGTACTCTTCCAAAGATACTATTTTTATAATTCCCTCAATTTTTATGTTTTCCCCACATTCTTCAATTGGGCAGATGAATCTAAATTTCTCATTTAAGCCTGTTTCTACCATTATGCTTTTTCCCATTACATTATATATCATAAATCTATCTTCTTTGTGAATATTTTCGGGTTCCATAATGTGGTCCTCCAAAATCAATAAATTCAAAGGTGAATCATGGCATCTACAGGAATCTTATATTCCTCTTTTATTCTATCAATCACGTTACCGACGCTTATAAGGAAGAACATCCCAACTGGAGTAGTATTGGCCTGTTTACACATCTCTAGCAAAGCTTTTTGGGTCTCTCCACTTCTCACTACATCATCAACTATGAGTATATTTTCTCCTTTTTTAATGGCCCAATGAGGTAGATAGAGTGTCATAACACTTCCTGAGGAACTTGAGACATAATTTACTTCATAGAACTTTTCTACACCCACTTCTCTCTTTTTCTTGGCATATACAACGTCAACTCCAAGTTCATTTCCAATATGAATTGCCAAAGGAATACCATCTGTAGCTGCTGTAAGTATCTTGTCTATTTTCTTGTCTCTATACTTTGAAGCAATACTCTCTGCTATAAGGTTCATTAGATCGTTGTCACTAAGAATTTTCAAATTGTCAAATAACCCGTGTTTATCGAATATTATTCTACGTTTTACTTCCTCTTCTAGATTCACATAGGGTGAGAGAATTTTTATCAGTTCTCTCGTTCTCTGTGTGCTTGGGAGAACTTTTCCTCTCACGTACCGGTTTAACACTGTGATAGGAAGGCCGGTGATTCGTGATAACTCCTCATAAGTATAATTCTTTTTCAAAAGCCTTAGAACTCTAATAACTCGGAGTTTTTCTTTGACCGCCTCTATTTGACTCAAGTTCCCACCTCCGTTGGTATATAGTATTGACAGAAAAATGTATAAATATGTTTCGGTTAGAGGTCAAATTATAAGATTTTTTGGTTTATAATGGGTATTTGAAATGCCTAACTTGTGTCTATATTCTTCGATGACGCTTCCAAAGTATTGAATGATAAAATTGCCCGTAATTGATTCTCCATTAGGATTATTAATACCTTTACAAAAGGAATCTTCTTTAACGTATATCTCTAGGGCCATATCATGTTTAATTAAAACAAATGGATAAAGCCTACATGCGAGGGGGCGATGAGAGTAAATCTTGCATTTGTAGTCATCTCCGAGAAAGACACAGCCACCGTCAAACGGCCGTTTTTTCAATCCATATCCCAAGAACTTGTCGCCTCGGTAGAACATTTTCTCATAATCTACAAACTCCCATGCATTATAACCGAGCTCTTCTATTTTGGCAATGTCTTCATCTCTTAGAGGAATGTCGAGTTCAATACAACACCTAGCACACTTTGGTAGGCATGTAAATTTAAAAGAAGGATCACTTTCAATCTGAAGGGTGTCTAGATATACCGTAGCTACCCATCTTTTTTTCACCTTTTTATCACCTCAGCTCCCGTAGGAGCTAGCTATTAATGTTTCAGTCATTTCTATTTCTTTTATTCGCCTTAGGACATCGTCATGAAACTCATCAAGGCCCTTAATGTTCTCTACTTCAACTCGAATTATGACGTCATATTCTCCATAGACCTTGTAGACTTCTTTAACTTGAGGGAGTTTACTTAACTTCTCATATACTATGTCTTCGTTTCCGGGCTTAACAATAATCAAGACGAAAACCTCTATCATATACCAAACCCTCCCATGTTAAACCTCTTGGCCATCTTGGCTAATTTTCTTTTGTCCATACTCCTAAAGAACTTTTTCATTTGATTGTATTGATTAATCAATTCTTTTACATCTTTCGTAGTTGTGCCTGATCCTCGGGCTATTCTTTTTATTCGTGAATAGTTTATTATTTCAGGATTTTCAAGCTCTTCTTCCGTCATGGAGTCCATTATGACTTTAAATTTCTTTAATCTGACTTCACTCATTCTTATCATTTCATCAGGGAGGGAATATCCCATTCCAGGGATCATTTTTAGAATTTGTTGTAGAGGCCCCATTTTTTTCATGGCCTCAAGCTGGGTGTACATGTCTTTGAGATTGAATTTTCCTTTGAGGAATTTTTCCATGTCTTTCTCTTTGAACTCTACTTCCTTACTCAATTCTTCAAATTTCTCTAACAATCCTTGAATATCTCCGAGTCCTAAAAGTCTAGAAACAAATCTTTTTGGATCGAAGGGCTCAAGGTCATCTATCTTCTCTCCTACTCCTATGAATTTTATGGGTGCTCCAGTGGCGACCACTGCAGATAGGGCCCCTCCACCTTTTGCAGAGCCGTCAAGTTTTGTGACTATTATTGACCCAATTGGAGTGGCCTCTTTGAAAGCCAGAGCTTGGTTGTATGCTTGCTGTCCAATTGTGCCATCTATTATAAGGATCACTTCATGGGGATTTATAGTGCTGCTTATCTGTCTCATTTCTTCAATAAGGCCTTTTTCTTCCTTATGTCTTCCTGCAGAGTCAACTATTATTACATCTACTCCTTTCTTTTTGAAGTATTCCACACCCTCTTTTGCGAGTTTTATGGCATTTTTTTCCTCTGGATTTCCGAATACCTCAATCCCATATGGTTCTACAAGCTGTTTAAGTTGCTGGTATGCACCAGGACGCCATGTATCTGAGCATACTACTCCGATTTTGTATCCATGTTTTTGGAAATAGCGGCTCAACTTTGCCACGCTCGTAGTCTTTCCGGATCCTTGAATTCCTACAGTTAAAAGAACAGTTGGTTTTGCTTTTATCTGGATAGGTTTGGCCTCTTTCCCCAAAAAGTTCGTAAGTTCCTCGTAGACTATTTTCACTATGTGCTCTTTTTTAGAAACCCCTGCAGGAGGTTTTTCTTCCAAGGCCCGTTTCTCTATTTTTTTTGTTAAATCAAGAACAAGACGAACATTAACATCACTTGTTATTAAAGCTCTCTGAATATCCCTAACAACCTCTCTCACAAGGGCCTTATCCACAGTACTGGCACGTGCAAGTTTTTTCAATGCATTATTCAATGATTGTCCCAGTTTATCCAATACCATTTTCCCCACCATACATAAAAGGCGTATGTAGGTTTATATCTCTTTTGAAACAGTGAGGTCCATCATAAGTATCTTAAGTGACAATATTCCAAAGGCAAAAAATGTATGCATTTGTTTAAAAAACACCTTTGAAACCTTTTTGGGTCTCCAAGTTTGTACATTGAAGATTAAATCCACTCATTTAGCTTTTTTCCGGGAATTTTGGATTTTATTGTTCATTTAGGGCCATAATAGAGCTGAAAAGGTTTTTAAGCTCAATAACGCTAATATTGATTGAGAAAATAAAGAAAAGAGTTTGGAGGTGAGAGAAATGGAGATTATTTCAAGACTTTATGAGTATCTCTATCTTAGGGAATTTGGAAGGAAAAAGAAAAAGCCAGTAATTGAAGAGTTCTCATATATTGAACACTTATATTGAGTTAACTCTGTTCCTTTTGTCTCTTTTCCCAATATGAAAACGTCAAAAGCACTGATGATTGATATCATTGCCATTACTACATGAAAGCCTCTCCCTTGCAAGGAAGGCAGCTTCATTTTTGATTCTCCGAACAAATGTTTGATAAACACTTTTTTAAACATGCTGTAATAATCTAGAGTTGGGGAGGATAAGAAATGAGAATCCATTACGAATGTTTTATGTGCATTGCCAACCAGTGCCAAAGAATAATCGAGATGACAACTGACGACTTAGAAAAGAGAAAAACAGCAGCGGTTTTCTCGGCAAAGCTTATGGGCAAACTCAAAGAAGATTCAATATCTGGAATAGTTGCTAGTGAGATAATTTCTGAGCTCTATAAGTTCTTGGGAATTGAAGATCCTTTTAAGGAATACAAGGAAAGATCAAATGAGATTGCAAAAAAGATTTTGGAGAATATTACAAAAAATCTAAAAATTGATCTCAAGACGGCTCTTAAACTAGCAATAGTTGGGAATATCATTGATTTTGCAGTAGGTTATTCTCCAGAAAAAATAGAGCGGGACATCATGCACTTAATTAACGAGGATTTATATGTGGATAACTCAGAAGAGCTTTTTGAAATACTTAAACATGCGAAAGTGCTTTTATACCTTACTGATAATTGTGGAGAGATATATTTTGATAAACTCTTTTTGAAGAAAATTAAAGAAAGTTTTCCTGATTTGGAGATATATATCGCAGGGAAAGAGCAACCGCTTATTAATGATGCTACAGTGAATGAGTTAAGAGCAGCTGGTCTTCAAGAAGTTGGAGAGATAATTTCTACGGGTTTTGGAGTTGTGGGGGTTCCATTGGATAGGATTTCGGGGAGATTCAAAGAGATTTTTGATAGTGCCGATGTAATTATAGCAAAGGGGCAGGCCAACTTTGAGACCCTGAACGAAAGTAATGACAGAAGAATATTTTATCTCTTAAAAGCAAAGTGCATGCCCATTGCAAGAGAGTTGCGGGTTCCGCAGGGGGCCATGCTATGTATAGACATTTGACGATATCAATCTTGACAAAAACCGATTAGAAAACCTTTTATACTCTAGAGTTGTATATTCTAATGGTGATATCTATGCCAACCATGATTAAGAAAGATTTGAGGAAGTTTATGAAGGAGTTAAAACTTCATTACGACGATGTCTGGCGTGTTCCTTCTAGTGAATATCTTAAGAATCCTGATTTCGTTGTAGTTGACCCTAAGACAGGTAAAAAAATGAAAGTCAGCTTTGTCTCTTTGGATGACGGAGAAGTTGTTAGTGTAGTATATGACGATCTTAGTTGATTTCGTTTTTTGACGTATTTTTTTACGACATTTATTTTATAGCCATAAAACTGTAAATTTTTGTTCATTTTTTTGGAATGTAGTCAAATCCAATTCAAAAGTGTTAAATATTTTTCTATGCAATTCTATTTGATGATGGGTTATGGAAGATGAGACTATTAAAAGTATTTTCGATTTGGTCGAGATCATCGCAGATCCAAAGATTAAGGCACTTACTTATGCTCGTATTGGTTTGGAACTTTATCGCATAGAGGATTCTAGGTATTTGGAAGCGTTTAGAAAGTCTTTAGAGGGCGCTGAGGCTATTGAAGACCTAAATGAACTCGTTGATCTTCTTATAAATGTAGGGGTGTATATAGGCGGAGCAAACAAGAACTCTGCTGCCCGGGTCTTTGCCCGAGTAGTAGAACTTCTTGAAGGAGCATCTGCACAAAGCAGAGACAGAAATTTGGAAAAAATGATAAAGTCAATGTTGAGACTGGGGATTCTTAAGCCGGCGCTCTCCTATGCGTTGTTAATTGATGACAGTAGAATAAGAAATGAAACTTTACTTTCGATTCTTAAGGCTTATCTATCTGCAGGAATCCTTAAAGATGCCATTCAAATTTCAAAAGAACTTCTTGATGAACCTTGGAGCTCTAAAGCAAAATCAGAGATTTTGAAGTTTCACATAAAAAGAGAGGAAATTGAAAATGCCCTAGAAATATTTAACACTATAGAAGGAGATAGGGAGAAGCTGATCATGGAAATTGCTGAAGACCTTATGAAATTCCCGGAGTATCTCTCCAAGTTTCTTGATGCATTAAGAGAAGAAGAATTAAAAGCAGTGTCGAGGGAGTTGTTAGGCCTTTTAATCGAGTCTCCAAGGAGAGAATATGCAGATTTAGTGGAAAGAATTGCTGAAAAAGTGCCAGATGAGAATGTTCAGGTAAAAGTGGTAGCATTTTTCAATCGAATCGGGAGGAGAGAAAAGGCAATTAAGCAGGCTAGCAAGATAAAAGACGATTATTTAGCCTCGTTGGCATTTGGGGAAATTGCTATGGGATATCTGAGGCAGGGGGGTCTTGATAAAGCAATAGATGCCGTTATGAATGTAAAGGATCCGAAGTGGAACTCAAGGCTTTTGGGAGAGATTTTAGTCAAGATCATTAGGTTGGCAATAGAAGAGGCTTTGGAGGAGCAACATTAGGTTTAAATGTTCTTTATTTTAATTATTTCTGGTGGTGTTTTAATGCCAAGGATAGCTATAATTGGGGGTTCAGGTGTATATGATCCAAGACTTCTAGAAAACCTAAGGGAGGAGATGATAAAAACTCCTTATGGAAATATTAAAGTCAAAATAGGTACATATAAAGGAGAGGAAATAGCTTTTCTAGCAAGACATGGAGAGAAACATAGTGTTCCTCCACATAAAATAAATTACCGTGCGAACATATGGGGTCTGCACGAGCTTGGCGTGGAAAGGATCCTCGCAACCTCTGCAGTTGGCTCGGTGAATGAGGTCATGAAACCTGGGGATTTTGTGATATTGGATCAACTAATAGATTTTACAAAAAATAGGACTTATACGTTTTATGACGGTGAAGATGCTCTACATGAAAGGAAGTTCGTGGCCCATGTGGATTTCACAGATCCATACTGTCCGGAGCTTAGGGAATCTTTAATTAGGGCCGCGAGAGAATTGGGATTCAGTTATCATCCAAGAGGAACTTACGCTGCAATGGAGGGTCCGAGATTTGAGACAAGAGCAGAAATTAGGGCATTAAAAATTTTGGGTGCTGATGTAGTAGGAATGACTCAGTCACCTGAAGCAATTTTGGCTAGGGAGCTTGAGATGTGCTATGCGAGCGTGGCCATTGTGACAAACTATGCTGCTGGGATGAGTAAGACCAAACTCACACACTCGGAGGTTGTTGAGCTAATGCAACAGAAAAGCGAGGAACTCAAGTTACTTCTTATGAAGGCCATAGAGTATATTCCAAAAATTAGGAGGTGTGCTTGTAAAGATGCTTTAAAGGGTGCCACTGGTTGACTTTGATTGTTTTTTATTTATACTTTTAGTAGAGGTGATATCATGATCTCCAAAATCAATTTGGATAATAAACTCAAAGAAATTGAAAAGTCATGGTCTCCAATTGAGGTGGCGCGGATTAACGAGTATGTAATTAGAATGGCTCTTTTTAAGGGTGAATATCACTGGCACAAGCATACAAATGAAGATGAGCTTTTTTATGTATACAAGGGGAGTATAGTTATTCAGTTAAGAGATTTTCCGGACATAGTTCTACATGAGGGAGAAATGGCCCTTGTACCGAGAGGTGTGGAGCACTGTCCTAAGGCTTTAGAACCTTCCTATGTGCTGATGTTCGAACCTGCACTGCTCAAGAGTAAGGGAGATTAAATTACAGCGAAAATCTTGGATATTAATATACTCACTCAAGATATGGGAGGAGGGCTTAGATTCTAATTTTTGTAATACCTTAGAATGTATAACTTTTAAGCTCTCATCTTGGTGATTGGTGTCATAATTTTTCAATTGTTCATGGAAGAATATTCATACTATACGTTGGAAGTTTGTAAATATAATTTGGACAAATAACAAAGGTTTTTATATTTCAAGCTACATAACAGTAAATGTCATTATTAACTTACCCCTACTAACTCTTCTAGATGGGAGTTGGTAGAGACATTGTTAATAGTGATTCTTAAGCTGAAGTGGGGAGGTCTTAACATGAGAGGAAAAGTAAAGGGATGTTGGGCTTTATTTTTATTGGCTTTATTATTTGGAATTTTTTGTAGACTACCTCAAGTAGAAGCGGGGAATGCTTATGAAGTTCTTTGGCATGAAACTTATACTTTTGGCAGTGTAAATGGTGGTAGTTTGGTGGATGTTGCCTCGGATGGAGAGATTATAGTTGCAGGACATACGTATTTTGGTTTGTTTTCGAACTTTTTGATTTTTAAAACTGATAGGAATGGAACCCTCAAGTGGAACCGGACTTTAGCTTATAGTGATGTGGCTTATGCAGTTAAAGTCCTCCCAAATGGAGATATCTTGGCAGTGGGGTATCAATATGCATTTTTGGGCCTTTATCCGGATAGTTTGACAATCTCGAGATTTGACAGTGAGGGAAATAATACAGAACACCATTCTTACTCTGTACCTTATTCAAATCGCGTTCAAGATGCAATTATTAGTTCCAACGAAGATGTCATAGTCGTTGGTGACTCCGTGGAGTATGGGGAAGAGGAATGGCCTGAAGAAGACGTTTGGGTTCTCAAGCTTGACAAAAACGCTAGCGTGAAGTTGAATAAGACCTATGATATAAGCCAAAGTGATGTAGCACATACGGTTGTAATGGCCTCTAACGGGGATATCATAGTAGCTGGAGAATCGGGAAACAATGATGTCAAGGATTTTTTGGTTCTTAGGCTTGATGAGGACGGCAACTTAAAGTGGCAGAAAACATTTGATAAAAAATATGAGGATAGGGCTTATGCTGTGGCAGTTGTGCCTAATGGGGACATTGTGGTTGCAGGCCAAACAAAAAATGAAGAGGATGACGTCTATGACGCTTGGGTCATCCGTCTTGACAGCAATGGGAATATAATATGGCAAAAGCTATTTGGAGGATCTGAGGAAGATGGGATTAATTCAATTACAGTTCTTTCCAATGGAGACATTGTACTTGTGGGCTATACTAATAGTTTCGGTGCATCAAACATGGATGCTTGGATTTTGGTGCTGGGCAGTTCAGGAAATGTGAAATGGAACTACAACTACGATGTAGGGAATGATGATTCTGCTAACTCTGTGGATGTTGCACCAAATGGAAATATCGTAGTGGTTGGATGGTCAGGTGATGATATTCTTTTAATGGCAATAAAACCGCCACAACAGGAGCTTATTCCTCTCCCCGAACCGCAAAGGCGCATTAATGCGTTAATTACAATGTCCAAGTTGTGGACACACTGGTTTTTCAAGTACTATGATAGGTTTGATGAGTTATATACCACTGCGCTGGAGCTTGGAGTGAATAATGAAACGCTAGAGAATGCTTTAAACCTCCATAATGAAGCGATTGTATTACTTCAGGAAGGATGGGGCAAAGATAGCTTAGATGAAATCCGTACTACCTTCTGGACACAAGGCACTCCATTTCCCAAGCTTTACAAGATCAGAAAAGCATATTTATTGGAAAAAGAGGCAATAAGTATCTTGGTAACTGCAATGGAAGAGATACAAGCTTTTTGATTTTTTCCGTTTTTCTTTCGAAAGTCCCACCATTTAGGACGGGGAGTCAAGGATAACGTAAGGTTTGGAAATTTATATAACGACATTTCTGCTGGTTTTTATTCATTATTGAAGTGTTATGTACCCATGTTTCAAACCTACAGTTGACGAAAAGTTAAAAACCTTTTGGGTTTACAAGAGCCGAAAACATTTAGGGGGACCTAACATGAAGTACGATGTTGTAGTTATCGGTGCGAGCGCTGGAGGGCTCACGGCGACCATCTCCGCTAAGAAGTTCTATCCGAACAGGAGCGTCCTTATCATAAGGAAAGAAAACGTTAATATGGTTCCATGTGGCATCCCGTACATCTTCGGCACACTAAAAAGTGTTGACGATGACATTCTCCCAGTCGAGAAGTTCTTGGAGCCTCTTGGCGTGGACATATTGATGGATGAGGTTACGGAGATCGATCCGAGGGCAAAGCTCGTGAGAACTGCCTCTGGTAAGGAGATTGCTTGGGAGAAGCTTGTCCTTGCGACAGGTTCAAAACCCGCGAAGCCCGACTTCCCGGGCTCGGAGCTGGAGGGAGTTTACACCGTCCCCAAGGACTACGAGTACCTGAAGGTTCTGCACAGGAAGGTGGCGGAATCTGAGAAAATTGTCATAGTTGGTGGCGGCTTCATAGCCCTCGAAGTTGGCGATGAGATGCGGAAGCTCGGCAAGGACGTTACGCTAATCGTCAGGAGCAGGTTGCTGAGGAGCTCCTTTGATCCGGAGTTCAGCAAGATGGTTGAGGAGAGACTTAGAGAAGTCGGGATTAATATCGTTTATGGTCAGGTCGAGAGACTTGTTGGAGACGGAAAGGTGGAGAGAGTCAAGCTCGTCGATGGAACTGAGGTTCCGACCGACTTGGTGATACTCTCAACGGGTTACAGGCCAAACGCTGAGCTGGCGGTGAAGGCGGGACTTAAGGTTACCCGCTACGGCATCTGGACGGATGAGTACATGAGAACCTCCCACCCAGACATATTCGCTGTCGGTGACTGTGTCGAGCACAGGGATTTCTTCACAGGCAAGCCGTACGGCCTTATGCTTGCATCAACGGCAACCTTTGAGGCGAGAATAGCCGGCGCGAACCTCTTCAAGCTTCAGATAGTCCGGGAGAACAGGAGGACGATAGGCGTTTACTCTACCAACGTGGCGGGCCTCACCTTGGCTGCGGCCGGGCTCACGGAGAAAGCAGCCAAAAAAGAGGGCTTTGAGGTTATAGTTGGCTATGGAAAAGGCCCCGACAAGCATCCAGCGAAGTTCCCGGACACCTCGATGGTGACAATTAAGTTAATCTTCTCTCGTGATAGGGGAGCAATCCTCGGTGCGCAGATAGCAGGAGGAAAGAGCGTCGGAGAGATGATAAACATCCTCGCCTTGGCGATACAGAAGCGTCTGACCGCGAGTGAGCTCTACACTCTCCAGATAGCGACCCACCCACTCCTGACGGCTTCGCCGGTCGGTTACCAAGTGGTTAAAGCCGCGGAAGATGCCCTAGCAAAGCTGAGGATGGGAAACTGAGGTCTCTTCTTTTTTCACTTTCTTTAGTTTTCCTTAGGTTTGGAGGACTTACAATTTGTCTGCTTTGCTTAATAAGCTCTTGAG
>QMUE01000024.1 GCA_003663535.1 Thermococci archaeon | reverse complement strand
ATTCCATAGCTCGAATTTGCTGCTAGGCGTTCAATTTTCACCCGCCAGAGATATAAGTCCTCTTCACTCCAGGTTTGGGAACTATCTTTAAGTGTAGTGACATAGTAAGCCGAGAAAAGTGTTATTCCAATAACAACCAGTGGAATCAATTTCCTCATTGTTATCCCAAATAAAAGTACCACACGTAAATATAAATCCCTTTCGATAATTTCAAGAAAATTGGAAATGAAATTAAAAGGCAATTCCCATATTTTCTGCAATCTTCCTAAGCCTTTCAATTCTCTTCTGTGTTGGCGGGTGTGTAGAGAACAGCTCTGCAAAGCTGACTCCTCTAAATGGGTTTATTATAAACATATGAGCCGTTGCTGGATTACCGTTTTTGATAGGCCTCATTGAAACAGCATATTCAATCTTCTCAAGGGCCCTTGCTAACGCCCATGGTTTTCCGCTTATCTTTGCTCCCGTTTCATCTGCCAGATATTCCCTTGCTCTGCTTATTGCCATCTGAATAAGCATTGCCGCTATTGGAGCCAAAACTATTAGGAGTATTGCACCTAATGCGCTACCTGCACTCTCATCCCTATCTCTTCCTCCAAACCCTCCAAGCCAGAGCATCCATCCGGCCCATCTTGCCACCATCATTATTGCCCCAGCCATAACAGCGGCCAAAGTTTGAATTAAGACATCCCTGTTTTTGACGTGACTTAACTCGTGAGCTATAACTCCTTCAAGTTCGTCTTTGTTTAATATCCTCAAAAGTCCTTGAGTTACTGCCACCACAGCATTTTTTGGGTTTCTTCCTGTGGCAAATGCATTTGGTGTTTCAGTTGGCACAATTGCAATCTTGGGAGTGGGGATTCCGGCTTCCTGAGCCAATCCTCTCACTATCTCATAAAGCTCAGGAGCTTCATCTTCCTCTAAAATTCTTGCTCGATACCAGGTTAAGACGATCTTGTCACTATACCAGTAGCTGAAGAAATTCATCACTAATGCGAACATGAAAGCAAACATCATACCAGTTTCGTTACCCAGAACATACCCTATTGCCATTAAGAGACCGGTTAGAAATGCCATAAGCACTCCGGTTCTTAGCCACATGCCTAGACCCATTCATCATCACCTCCAAGATTGAGATATGGGATTATGTCATCATAAACTTTACTCCAATCCACAATACCTACCCTTCTTTTTATTCCTCTTTCCAGTAAACTCAAGACCTCACTAACCACTTCCCCGGGTTTTTTGTCAGTAGTGTCTACTTCTATAATAGTTTCATTCTCATCAAGGGCTTCTAAAAGGCACACATCAACAAGTTCAGCTTCCACGTTTTCACTTATCTTCTCCTTGCTGTATCCTCTTCCTTTTAACCGCTCTCCAATGAGTTTGGGATGTGCACGGAGTATGATAATCTGATCTACTGGCATTAGATGGCTTAAGTGTCCGTCTAATACAGCATTCCGATTGTTTAGTTTTTCCTTTACATAATATGCAAGTTTATCAACCTCGATCTCCAACTCATCTCCTCTTATCTTGTCAATTCCATGCTTAAGAGCAAATTCTCTCAAATCAACATAATCATAACCCATTTTTTCTGCAAGGAGTTTTGCTACGGTGGTCTTTCCAACTCCCGGTGTCCCACTCACAGCTATGAGCATTTTCTCACACCTCTATCATGATTTATTAACTTAAGGTTTTTAAAGATATGCTTTTTTACGTTAATTGTCGATTATTGAATAGGCATTAAACGAAAATTTTTAAATGATGAATCCATATATTTTCTGGTGATTGCTTGATGAAAGATGACAAATTGTTGCAAAGAAAGCTTGAAATTATTAAAAAACAAAAGGAGAAACTAATGCTTGAGGAAGCTAGGATCTTGAGAATTCTTATGCAGAAAAAGATGAAAGGAAGCATAAGTTAAATCAGAAGACGTTGATTTTGTCTTCTAATATCATTTTTTGGATTTTTGTTATATTTGCTAACCACTCATCTGCTATCTCGTGTGTCTGTCTTTCAAATTGTTCGACTTTGTAACCTGGTTTTGGAATAGCTTGTATACTCGCCACAAGAGGTTCGTCAATAGGTTTCCCGATCTGGCTGAGGATTCTCACATATACTTCCTGGACACCTTCAACCTCTTCTGCAATATCCCTTGCTATTAAGTGGGCAAGAATGTTGTATATTTTACCCACATGGCTAACTGGATTCTTGCCACCTGCTGCTTCCATACTCATGTGTCTATTTGGAGTTATTAGACCATTAACTCTGTTACCTCTTCCAACGCTTCCATCGTCGCCAGCTTCTGCGGAGGTTCCAGTTACTGTTATGTAGTAAATATCCTTATCTGGATCATCCGCAGTATTAACATATATGTTCACGTCTCTATTCGTGTATTTAGAAGTTAATTCTTTAATGGCATTATATATACCCTCTTTAACTTCCATATATTCCTGTGGATTCTGGACCTCGCTATCAACTATTGCAGCCGCTATTGTGAGGTCAATCTCTTCTCCTTTCCTAAGGCCCATAACCTTAATGTCTTCCCCAACAGCTGGCCATTTCTTCTTAAACTCCTCACTGTTTAGTAACCTCTCAGTTTCAAGTACTATCTTCTCAGTCTCGCTAAGAGGAGCGTAACCTACCCCAAATGAGGTATCATTCGAAAGAGGAATTGGATTTTCCTTAACCTTATTGAAAACTCCAACTAAATCCACACTCCCTTGACCAATCCTCGAGTCGATTACTACATAGTTATTAACATCCAAATGGTTAACTGTCTTCTTGAGGTAGTCCTTCGCAGCCTTAATAGCAACTTCATGAACAGGGAACATTTCTTTATCGACAAATTCCACAGCTCTACCCGATAGAAGGATATATATCGGCTTTATTACCTCCCCACCTCCAAATCTTGGATAGGCCCTTCCACCAACAACTTCCACTTGGTCCGTGTTGTGGTGAAGAATAATTCCATATCTCCTTATATATTCCCTTGATAGGGCCCTGCTAACGGCCTCGGCAATTCCATCGGCAATACTATCTGGGTGGCCCACTCCCTTTCTTTCTACAAGCTCCACCTTTTGCATTTCAATTGGAGTCCTTACAAGCTCTTCAACAATGATGTTTCTATTCTTTTTGACCATGATCATCACCTCAATGGATTCTTCTGTGCATAGCTTTGAAAGTTTCTTTATATATTTTTCGGCATGATATCAGGGCTAATATATAACTGTTAGTTATTTTCTCATAGAAAGCAAATTTTGAAAAGTGAGAGTAGATTATGCATCTAATCCGCCAGATGTTGCGATTAAAGGAACTTTGAGTACCCACAAATTTGGATACACACGCTTTTAACTCCAGACTTACCTGAGATAGTTGAAACTACCTCATAAGAAGATGATAAGATAAGCTACATTCACAACTGAAGGTTTTTATTCGCCTATGTTTAAAATGTTTTGGTGATGCTAATGAATATTTCTGAAATAATCAACGAAATAAGAGAGGTTCTAGACGAAAAAGATGAGGTGCGAGAAAAAGCACTCCGACTCACTAGGGATATTGTTAGGCTAAGTGGTGATTGTATAAAGGCCCTTCACCGAGGAGACCTTAGAATTGCAGAAAAAAGACTGGAGGTAGCTAAAAACCTAGTAAATGAATTAAAAGAGAGGCTCACAGAGCATAAAGATCTTTATTTCACTGGTTATGTCCAAAATGCCTATCAAGAGTACGTAGAAGCCAATATCTTCTATCAATATCTTCTGGATAAGGAATTCCCGCATCCCAAAGAAATCGGGGTTCCAGAGACAGCTTATGCCTTAGGTATAGGGGACTTCATCGGAGAATTGAGGAGATACTTTCTAAACCTTTTGCTGAATGACAAAATTGAAAAGGCCCAAGAAGTGTATGCATTCATGGAAAAACTCTACGACGAGCTTGCCATGCTGGAATATCCGAAAGGATTAGTGAATATAAGGCAAAAACAAGATCAAGTTAAGTATATTCTTGAACGAACTCTCGAAGATCTTACCCGTGCCAAAATTAACAAAAATTTAGAGAAAAAACTCGAGGAGTGGAGAAATGAACCTTAAAAAAATTGCAGAGATCCAGAGAAAGTTAAGTAAAAGAATCGTGGAGAAACCTCAGGATATTTCAAAAATTAAAACTATTGCTGCAGTTGATGTGTCATATAAGGGAAATAAAGCTAAAGCTGCATTTGTTCTCTGTTCCTTCCCTTCTTGTGAAGTTTTGAAAACAAAGACCATTGAAACAGAAGTCACCTTTCCATATATTCCAACTTATTTTTTTCTAAGAGAAACCCGACCGATTTTGCTATTGTTAAAAGAAGAGCAGTTCGATTTACTAGTTGTGGAAGGACATGGAAAAGCCCATCCCCGCGGATATGGATTAGCTTCCCATATAGGCCTCCTAATTGGGAAACCAACCATTGGAATTGCAAAAAGGCCCCTTCCAAATTCGATAGGAGAATGCATTAAAATTGGAAAAGCTTATGTAAGTGTTGGCAACTTAATTGACTTAAACTCTGCGGAAGAGATAGTGAGAGTAATAAATGAAGGGGGGTACCCAAAACCCTTAAAGATTGCAGATAAAATTTCCAAAGGTGCTGGAGATGGAGGAACTTAAACTGCTCATATCAATTGCAAAGCGGGGAGGTGTTGGGGAGAAGGTTAGAATAACCTTGAGAGAACTTTCTCAAGAAATTGGAACTTCACCACAATCAGTTATGCGGAAACTTGAAGCTTTGGAAAAAGAAGGATATGTAATCAAAGGCACTTCCGGAAAAAGAACCCTTGTTGAAGTAACTTCTCCAGGAATTCAATTTTTGGAATCTATTTTTGAAGAAATAGGCAAGGTACTCTATGGAAACTACATTGTTGGAGAGGTAGTGTCCGGAGTAGGCGAAGGGAAATATTATGTAGAACAGTATAAAGAGAGAATAAGGGAATACCTTGGCTTTAGCCCATATCCTGGAACTTTGAACATCTTAGTGGTTTTCCCCAAGACGATTTATGAGGCTCTTTACAATGTTGAGCCCATAACAATACCGGGATTCTCAAAAGGTGGAAGAACATTTGGGGATGTAAAAGCATACAAGGTAAGAATAAACGGGATTGATGGGGCAATAGTAGTTCCTTCAAGAACAATTCATCCTCCTAAAGTCGCAGAAATTATCGCCCCCGCATGCCTTAGAAAAAAGCTCAACCTAAAAGATGGTTCCAAAGTTAAAGTGGAGGTTATAAAGTGAGAAAAAGGATTCTCTCATCTTTGGGGTATAGTGGACTTGGCTTAACCACAAGTTTCTTGATAATACTCCTTATTTACCCCCCTTATACCTCCACAAGAGTGTTACTTCCAATTTACGGATTAGGACTATTCTTCGGTGCACTTTTTGGCCTTTATAAAGGAAAAGCAAATGCGGGCGGGTATGCTTTTATTCTTTCTGTTGTTTGCAAGACCCCTTCCGTAAGGGGAGGGGAGTGGGTAAGGTTTAAATACTCTGAGGATGCAGAAAATAATAACCTCGTAACAGCCGAATGGCTGGACAACCTGCTAGGGCTGGTGTGCAAAGTAGCCCCCGAATCCGGGAGGATAGGGGGTAGTGGCCGCGTGAACCGGCCAGTGAGAGTGAGGCTACCGGCAACGGGATGCCAAATGAACTCTCACAAAACCCCGCCCTGACGGACGGGGTAGTTCACACTTGCCAATTTGCTGTTTATGAATTTTAACATGTATGCTATTGATGGAGCCGTTCAAAGCATAATCCTCACCGGAATCGCTGGAGCTGTAATTGCAACAGTGGGGATTTTTTGAAATCATTCCTCGAAAATACTGCAAAACTCAGTGCGAAAATTTAAAAGGATAAAGTACGAATTTTAGATGGTGGGCAACATGGTAATGAGGTTATCAAAGATTTATGGAAAGCAAATATACAACACTGCTGGATATTACATCGGTTACGTTGATGAAGTGCTTATCGAAATAGAAGCAGGAGAAAGTAAGATCTTGGCATTAGGACTGCCAGGAGAGAAAGTTGGAATCCCCTATGAAAGAGTATCTGCCATTGGGGACATAATATTAATAGAAGCAAAGAGAACCTAGGCCTCTTTCAGATTAAGTGCCTCTAGGAACTTCTCTGTTATTGCTTCTTCCACTAATTTTAAGAGGGAGTTTTTATCCTTAGCAAGTTTGAATATTCCAAGATGAACTCTAGCTCCTCCTGATTGTGCATGCCCACCGGCGCTTCCTATGTCTCCAAAAGCTTCTTTCAAGACCTTTCCTACATTGATCCTTACATCTCTTGTCCTAGCAGATATTTCAATCCTGTCATCAACTATTCCAAATACTAGAACTGTATTTACACCCTCAAGTCTGAGCAGAAAATCTGCCGACTCTGCAATGGCATCTCTATCTGTTATGAACCCAACGTTCGAAATAATAACGTTTTTAAAAGCCTTTCTATTCATGATGGCTTTTGCCAGAACCTCTGCAGTCTCCACAGAAATGTCGGGATATTCTATTTTTTCCAAAATTTCATAATCTACCTTTCCTGCTAGGAATTCCAGTGCATCAAGATCTGTAGTACTAAATTTTGAAAACTTTTTGGTATCTGTATATATACCATAGAAGAGGCTGGTTCCTAAGATACCATTCACCTCCATGTTAAGGCTTTGGAAGTATTCTACTATTATAGAGGCTGTGGAATTAACATCGGGGCGTATATCAATAAATGCATCCTTAGGAAGCTTTTCTTCCAAATTTTGCAAAAGTTGGTGGTGGTCTATTAATATCTCTATTTTTTTCAGGTCCTCATCATCCAAAATACTAAGATTTCCATTTGGTTGACAATCAATTAATGCTATCGTAGGGTGCCTTTTGACTTCATAGGAACCAGGAGAAACTTTCCGTATATCTAAGCCAAGTAGGTTAACAAATGCCCTATTCTCATGATGAGTTATCTCACCACCATATACTATTGTACTCCTAAGTCCTGTATTTTGAGCAATAACTTGAAGAGCAGCAGCGCTGGCCATTGCATCTGGATCGGGATTGTCGTGCATCACTATTAAGAGAGAATCACTTTTTTGTTTTATTTCTGAGAGTTTTTTAGATAGCAAGGTTGCATTTTTCTTTTTACCAAGATTCTTAACTGTGTCCACTATAACTTTAATTGTGGCTGCTTTTGGGGAAACGGCGTAATCAATCTTAACATCTGTTTCAAATTCTTCCTTTATCTGGGATATAATCTCCTCTACAGTTGTCTCATCTGGGATTAAAACAAGTATTGGAACTTCAGAATTGTTATTTCTTATTGCCTGAATTGTCCTTTTTATTCCGTTGACATCCATTATAGTCATCACAACAAGATCTACTTTTTCAATTCCGGCCTTCAAGAGGGAAGCTGTGTATGAAAAATCACCGTGAATAACGTGAAATCCGCTTTCACTAAGAGACTTTGCTCGAATTTCATCTTGTTCTATGATAATAACTTCGAATTCACCTTTCAGAGCCTGTGCAACACTTCTCCCTATACTTCCACCACCTAGGATCAATACCCTCATGGCACTCACCTTATAAGGACAACAATACTTAAATATATGCTTGAATGGAACATTAATAATGGGATCTCTCTAAACTTTATTCGACTTTTGATATATATATCTAATGGTGGTGAAGAATGGAACTTCCAACGATTACACCGATAGAGGAAAATATTGTGTGCACAAGAAAAGAGGAGCTTTTAAAATTAATGCAGAATGCCCTATCGAATCAGACATTTAGTGGTCTATTTTTGAAGATATTCGCGAAAGATAAAGCCGAAAAGTACTATGTGACTTTGCTAATGGATAGACGAAAACTTTTGGCCTTAGAACTCCTACTATTATCTTCTCAGAAAAGAGTAATAGGTGATGAAACGCTGAATATCCTGAAAAAAATTTTGAATTACCCTCTAGTTGTAGACATTTACGGCCTAGATGAAATAGAACTGAAGACCTCTATAACAGATAACATAGAGATATATAATACTACACCGAAAGTTGAGATAAACGAAATTTTTGAAGAGAAGATTGTTGAACATGAGGAAATCATTGAAAAAGAGAAGATCTTAGAAAAGACCCTGAAAACAGAAAAGGCAAAAGCTGAAAAAACACATAAAAAACCAAAAACTCAAAGAAAGGAAACAGTACCCTCTGAAAAAAAAGAAGTTGAAAAAGAAAAGAAACCTTCCAAACCAGAAATTATAGTAGAAGTAATAGGTGGAGAGATCTTCAAGCCTATCCTTGAGGAATATGGAAAAGAAGTCCTAAAGGAGGTGCAAACACTAGAGGATATCTCCCCTGAGCAAGTTAAAATAACCGGAGAAGTCGGTTCTGGTGTTATCTACCTCCATGTGGACTTCTATGGGAGGAGTAACAAAGATCCCACCACATTCCAAACAGCAGAAAGGCGAATATTGTACTTTATAAACAAACATTTGCCGATCATCTGGAGAAAGACAGGGCTTAAACCCATCCTCAGCAGCTCTCACGCAAAGGTATCCACCCCCAAAGGATCCTTTGAAAGTGAAGGGGAACCCACAGCTCCTAAAAAACAAATTATTCCCCAAAAAATTGAAAGCAACATAACAGTTGAGGCTCACGAGAGTATTAGACCATACTTTGCTACGTATGCCAAAGCAATTCTCCAAGATATAGAAAATGGAGGAATTGAAGTCAAAAAAATGCACCTTGATATAAAAGGAAGAAGCGAGCATGAGATTAACTTAATCCTATGGGGCAAAGCACCCGGAAAAACCAATGCTCAAGTAAGGAGCCTAGTTGAAGGTATTCTAAGAACACACACCAGAGAGATCTCTAAAGCCCTAAATAAGTACATAACTATTCGCCGAATAGAAATCAACCTAGAAGAGGCTGAAGAAGAAGTTTCAGAGAATGTAAAACAGATATTATCAAAGAAAGAGGAACTAGAAAAAGAAATAGAAAAACTCCTTCAAGAGATAGGAGTGGATGAATTCTCTGCCTTAACTGAGGAAAAGAGAAGAGAAGTTGAAGAGACTCTATTAAAGTCCAAAGTTGAACCAGCGATAGAAGATTTAAGAAGACGAGTACAAGAGATGTTTAAAGACCTTCCAAATTCTGTATTTAGATGGATGAGACTGGATTGGGAACTTCAGAGAAATGAGGTCCTAATAAGCCTAGAAGCAAGCTTTGACAAGAGAGAGACCTTAATAGGAGTAGTTTCAGACGATAGAATCATAGAAGATGCCCTTCAAGTGCTTAACATGAGCATTCAAGAAATATCCAAGGAACATAACATTCTAATCAAAATCAAAAAGACAAACATTAATGTGAGATGACCTTCTCCTCCGCCATAATGATAAGGGTTTCAAAAAGTAACCTCAGTACTCAAGATCTTCATCATGGCCAAGCTCAGATCTGCCGAGGTCATCATCATTTAGATTTTCATTATTGAATTTTTAAGTGCTGCGGTGATGATATTCAAATCTTTTTCGAAACGTTAAGTTTTTAAATTGAATTTTCATTCCCACATACATGGATACCTTAATAGGAGCTCTGTTAGCATTGGTCTCTGCATTTGGATGGGGAACTGCTTCAGTTCTGATAAAACTTGGAATGAGAAATAAAGGTGCTATTACTGTCAATATTATCAGGCTTTATATCACCACATTTGTCTATGCCTCAATTTTCTTAATCACTGGTAAGTATAAAGGGATACTATCCCTTTCCCCTGAGATAATTTTGGTAACATTTATTTCGGGCCTCTTTGGTTTTGTTATAGGGGATTACTTTTATTTTAACGCGCTTAAGCTTATGGGTGTTTCCAGGACCGTCCCAATCACTTCATCATATCCACTTTGGACAATGCTTTGGGCGTGGATGTTCTTTGGAAAGAAAATCACCACTCAAACTCTCCTTGGAGCACTTTTCATATTTCTGGCAATTGTTATTGTCAGAAAGGGGGGATTAGAGGAACGTCTTAGCCCTAAGGGGTTTGTATATGCTATTCTAGCGCCGATTTCTTGGAGCATTGCGATAGTTCTACTTGATTTCTTGTCCTTATATATTGGTCCCTTTTCACTTGCAGGACTTAGAATGACATCTGCCGCAATAGGAATTAGTGTCTTCTTACCAAAATATTCAAAGGAACTCAAAGGAGTAACTAAAAATGAAATAGGGGTTCTTTCTGGAGCTGCATTGCTCGGATTAATAATTGGACAATACGCTTTTGTAAAATCCGTTAGTCTTGTTGGTTCTCATATTTCAACACCTATCAGCGCCATAAATCCAATCGTATCTTCTCTTCTGGCAGTTGCACTCTTAAAGGAGCCACCAAACAGCAAGATTTTTGTTGGATTAATATTGGCAGTTGTGGGTGTTGTTTTAATAAGTACCGTTCATTAAGACAAGGATCAAGGAGGACCGGCTTTAGTTGCTTTTATCATTGTTTATTAGAAATGCTGTCAAGATGAAGTAAATGAAGAAAGCTCTGAAGCTATCCTTAAAAATCTGATAAACAGCGTAAAGAATTTAAGGTATTGGGCTCTATTATATATCGCCGACAGTGGGGGGACAATTAGTCTCCTCGCATGGGCTCGGTATACCCGCCTTCGCAAGGTATCGGGCTCTATGAGCGAAGCGTGCTCACGCCGAGCCCACAGGGCCGGTGCATCCACCCGCGCGAGAAATGAACGCGGGTCTCTGTTGCCGGCCTACAAGTTTTTTATTACAGCTGAAGATACTAGGGTGAACAAATTATGAAGACTAAAATTGATCTTGATAAAATCGATATTAAACTTCTCTCCATGCTCCAAGAGGATAGTAGTATATCTATTCGAGAGTTATCTAAAACTGTTAACTTAAAAATGCCAGAACTACACAAACGAATAAAACGATTAGAGGAAAATGGAGTAATTAAAAAATTCACAGTACTCTTAAATTCCGAAAAATTGGGATTTAATCTGACTGCGTTTATATTAGCAAAAGTTGAAGGCAAGAACAGTAGCTATGTTATTAACAAACTT
>QMUE01000023.1 GCA_003663535.1 Thermococci archaeon | reverse complement strand
TTCTTATGATGTAGTCATACTGAATGAGGTAGTTTACAAGGTAATCCACATTGTTTACTTTCAAATAAGTTGATACCTTTTCCAGCTCTTCTTTTGTAATGACTTTACCCCCAAATTCAGCCAGGAGTATTTGAGTAATTGCTCTCATGATATTCATTTTGAATAACAACCCATAAAAAGTTAGTGGTTGTTATTTAAATGAAAGTGAACACCCACTCACTAGTGATGGATCATTACTTTGTGGTCGTAGATAGGTGGGTGACATGCTTATCACAATCCTCCAAACTCGCGTTAAATTCACCTATGAGTATTGGGACACATTCATATTCAATCTTCCATCGTAATAAAAATTCCTTAAACTCAAACGTTGCATTTACTGGAACCAAGACTACTCCCGCGGCGAGTTCCAAAGCATTAAGCTTTTTAAGGATCCCTCCACGCTTGTCCCTTCCTCTCAGGCTGTATATGAACCTAACCTTTTCGCTGCTTGTGAGGTTAGAGTAGGAGAATTTAAAGAGAGTATAACCTTTGGCGTTAAGCTCCTCATAAAGGAATTTATTCCTATTAAAGAGTACCCTCGGTAAGAAGTGCAAAGCTGATTAATTTGTTCTCACTAAACAATTCATCTATGAGGAAGCCTTTGACGTCCAGTCCTTCCGGAGAAAAGCCATTACTGTCAAGCATTTGTTTAAATTGAAATGCCCCTTTGAAGGGGTCACCCTTCGTTAAGATAACTGCCACGTCTATATCGTTGGGGGCTTCTTTTCCTTTAACAATAGAACCATAGAGGATGATATCCCAGACATTTAGGTTATTTCCTTAAATTTTCGGCAAGCTCACTCAACTTTTTCTTTAAGTCTGATAACATCATCCCTAATCGCCACACAAAACCCTCAAGTTAATAGATTAACAAAGAAGAGAAAATAATAGGGGAATGTTAAGGGGTTAACGATTGACATTTTCTTTTTAAGCATCGCCCTTAGGGAGGGTTAGATAAACAAAAATGGAGAGGTGGTAATTACTTAACATCACCCATATTTGGGAATCTTAAGAGATTATCGAAGTAGCTTCTCGATTAGTTTGTAGTCCTCTTCCGGGATTCCTCTCATAGCTTTGCCCATTAAGTGGCCGCTCCACTTCTTCTTGTTTGTGATGAACTTTAGTTTTGGAATTAATTGTTTGAAGTCAACTTCGCCAAGCTTCATGGGCTTTATCTTGATCCTCAGCGGGTAAGTTTCGTTTAGATGTGGTGGGCTTTTGAAGATTCTTTTTGAGTCTTCATAGGGCTCGCTAACTACTTCAAAAATGCCAACGATTTTTGGCTCAAGAATTTGTTTGTCCTTCCTTTCCTGCTTCACGTAAATGAGGAGCTTATCACCGGGCTTGACTTTGGTAATAGTGTTTTTATGTCTCTTTGGTACACCCCAAATCTTTCTCTTTTTAATCACATTCCAATTATCCCTATTGGTTATGCAGAGCCAGTAGGTCATGGGACTCACCATTAAAAGACTAAGCTCCTTATCCTTAATAACTCTTTACTTGATTTCTCTTAGTTTTTTCCAAATCTCATTCCATTCCAAAAGAAGCCAGTATTTTCTTAGCTCAGCTTCTGCTTTTTTGTATTCGGGGTGATAGACTTGAATTGTCTCCCAAAACCTCTTGTTATGCTTAGCCACTTTCAGATGAACAAGCTCATGGAGTATTATATAATCTCTGAGATATTCTGGTAGTGCCATTAGTGCCAAATTGAAGCTCAAATTTCCTTTTGCGGAACAACTGGCCCATTTTGTCTTTTGAAAACGAATGTATATTTTTCGATATTTGACTCCCAATAATGAAGCAAATAGGCGTACTTTGAAGTCTAATTCCTGTTTAAGCTTGGTTTTGAGCCAGATTTTCAGTTGTTTTAAATCTCCCTCTTTTAATGAGATCGCTTTGAAATTGGTGTTCACATAAAACTCTTCTCCTTTAATCATGGAATAAAATTCACCATTAAAAAGAAATTTGGTGGAAAAATGGGCAAACTGGGCCCTTAGATCGCTAATTTCCTTTAGCTTTGATGTTATCCATTTCTCTTTTTGCTTTATAAATTCAGTAGGATCCATATTCGGTGAAACTATAACCTTGATTTCACCCAAAGGAGTTATTTCGATTCTCGGGTATTTTACATTTCTTATAATGATTTTATAGTTTAACCCCACCTTTTTAGCACCTCCATGATCTCATCTCTGGTCCTGATGACGTTATCTATTTTGTCTTTATACTTCCTGACCAGGAATATCATAACTTTTCTGGAGATAGTACTTATTATATCGCTTTTTTCCTGCCATCTTGGAAATCTTAGATCTTCAGTTTCATTGAGAAGAGTTTTTGTATCTTCTATTAATTGTGGATTGTCGCCTATATGACGTTTTAAAATGGTCACAATGGAATACTCTAGCTCGCTTAAATTCAATTTCTTCTTTTCCTCTTCTCTTTCTTGGATTTGCTGAGCAATGTCCAATATTTCTTTATAGAGCTTAGCTATTTCTTCTTTTTTGTGTTTCCACCTTTCTACTATGCTTTCCACTTGTTCCACGAGATCTTCTGTAAGAGGGCCACGATGAATGTTTATATATCTCCTAACAGCAAATAGCAAGTCAGTAAACGTTCTTTCGTTTGGTTTCTGCTTTGTAATCTTCCCCAAAAATCTTTCATCGATTTCTATTATTGGGAAATCTTTAGTGATCTTTCCGAGGTTTACGGTTTCGTGAATGAATTTCAGGGCATCCTCAACAAATTCATCTTTTTTGATCTCAATTTCTGGTGGCAATCCTTCGACTTTGGCATAGTACGCATAATAAACCTGAGTCAGCCATGCAAAGGTATTTTTAAACTCCAACCTATCTTCTTTTAAGAGCTTGTAGTGGTATCTAATACTTCTATAAAGTTTCTGGAATTCATCCCAAGACTCTTTCTTAAATAGAATTTCAACAGCCTTCATTATATTTTCTCTATCATCCTTAACTTCAATCCCTTCAAAAAACGATAGAGCCTTTTCTATATCGCTTTTAAGTTTTTCTTTTATCTTTTTGATGTCAGTGGCCACTTCTCGTATGTCTACCTCATCGTAAATCTCCAAGGCCCTCTTAAGCTCTTTAAAGATTCCTACATAATCTATTATAAGTCCAAAGGACTTTATATTCTCTCCATCTCTTAGATATGGCCTGTTAGTTCTAGCTATGGCTTGAAGAAGACGATGCTCTTTTAGAGGTTTATCTAAGTACATAGTCTGTAAAATTGGGGCATCGAATCCCGTTAAGAGCATATCAGTAACTATCAATATCTTTGGAGTGTCTCTGTATTTGAATCTGTTTACTATTTCTTCGGTAATTTCTTTGTCATCTTTCCCCAAAAAGCGCTCTCTAAGTTTTTTATGGTACTCTCTTATTTTCTCTGGTTCATTTGCGTCACTGGGGTTATATGTCATCACGATCTCAGTATATTCTGAAGGTAGCAACTTATCAAATGCTTCTTTGTAAAGAACACACGCTTCTCTGTCAACTGCAACCACCATCGCTTTAAAGGGCTCCACGTGTTCTATGTAATGCTTTGCTATATCCCTGACAATGAGTTCTATTCTCTTCGGATTCTTTAAGAAGACTTTTATAGTATTTAACTTCTTTTTTAGCTCCGCTTTAACCTTCTCTCTGTATTCTTCAGGTAT
The DNA here is from genome assembly GCA_003663535.1 of Thermococci archaeon. Classification (GTDB taxonomy): domain Archaea; phylum Methanobacteriota_B; class Thermococci; order Thermococcales; family Thermococcaceae; genus Thermococcus_A. The sequence goes on along the minus strand of QMUE01000023.1, from coordinate 7,706 downwards.
TTCTTCTAGCTTTGATGAGAGAAAGGCCTCCAGTTCTTCTTTCTTTAAATGCACATCATTTTCGAGCCTTGGTTGATAAGCGATTTTGACTGTAAATCCGTCTCTTATAGAATCAGTTATGAAGTATCTGTGAAGATAGGGTTCATCGGGATAACCAAAGACTTGGTAGGTATCCCTATCCTTTTTAGATATTGGTGTTCCGGTAAATGCAAAGAAAGAAGCTGTCCTGAGTATAGAGCGCATGCTTGCAGCAAGGTCTCCATATTGTGTTCTGTGGCCCTCATCTATGAATACCACAACATCCTTTCGAGTCATTATTGTTTTATTTCTTTTACTCAGTTTTATGAGCTCTTCTCTAACTTCTCTAAGCTCTTCTTCTCTGAATTTGTGGATGAGAGTTATAAAGATGCCTCTTTTTCCATCGGCATGCATAAGCACTTCTTTGAGCTTGTTTATTGAACCTATAACTTCAAAGCTCAGGCCGACAGACTTAAGCTCTCCTGCAAGCTGGTCTTCAAGCTCTTTTCTATCGACTATAAAAAATATGGTTGGATTTCCAAGGAGTCTCTTTATTTTATAGGCTGAGAAGATCATGGTAAGAGTTTTACCGCTTCCCTGCCAGTGCCAGATTAACCCTTTGTTTCTGTAATTTTCCTCTCTGGCATATTTAACGGCCCTCTCGACTATTAGGTTAGAGGCCTCGTATTGCATATACCTTGGAAGAACTTTAGTTATGATGCCTTTGTCTTCTCTATAAAAAATGAAGTATCTTAGTGCGTCTAAGAGAGATGGGGGGTTTAGGAGTTCCATCAGATTGTCCAGATCATCAAAGTATTTACCTTTCCATTCGTACACGGGAACATTTTTGAGTCCTGAGACATTTGGAAAGTAAACCACTCTATCTCCAATTGCGATGCTGAACTGAACGTATTTGAAAAGGTTTGGCAGATCCTCTTCATAAGCTTTTATCTGTTGATAAGCAAGTTTCCAGCTTCTTTTCATTTGTTTGCACTCTACAGCGACCAAGGGGATGCCATTGATGTACAAGATGGCGTCTAAAATTCTAAGCTGTTTTCCCGTTTGTCTAACCTGATTGGCAACTAGAAAATCATTGTTTTCGGTGTTATTGTAGTCAATAAGTGCTATTTGCTGTGGGTTTCCCTCTTCATCCTTTATTGGCACTCCTTCTTTTATGTAGTGTAAAATCTTTCTAGCACCTTCAATGCTTGTAGGGGTAGTAGTTAATATTGTTAAAGCCATTTGGGCTTCTTTGTCACTTACATTATTAATTCTCTTGATGGCTTCTATTAATCGAGAGGTTAGAAGAGGTTCGTTCTCCCCCTCAAGAACTTCATTTCCCTTTTTATATTGCCAGCCTACTGAGGTGAGCCTTTCAATTATAGGCCTCTCACACTGCTCCCACTCCACCATATTTAACACCAAATTTATTATGGAGAATCAATAACCTCAAGGAAGTCAACTTTCTTAAAATCCCCATCAAAAGTTGCTATCTTCTTTATCCCATAGTGTTTACATGTAGCGGCTATTATTGCATCATTGGTCAAAAGGGTGTATTTCTCTCCGATCTCTGCAGATAACTCAAGTATTTCCCAGTTGACTTCGACAACCTTTAAAAGTTCATTTTTTATTAGTAGTGTAATTGAGTCTTTAACCTTCCCATAGGCCCAGGTATATTTGTCCAGATGCTTTTTTAGGTCATGGACACCTTTTATTCCATCCTTAAGGGCTAATGTGAACATAACCTTATACGCTGTTTCAGAGAAAACTAGGGGATTTATAATGAGGACGCATCCCCTCTCTATGAGGGATTTCACGAGTTCTTTTGCTTTCTCATCTCCAAGATTTAAGCCAACCAGCACAGAAGAATCAATAAACACATTAGAGGGGCTCATAATAAGCCTCCTTGAGCTTTTTGTAGTCGATATTCTCAATCTTCTCAATAACCATTGAGCTGAGAAGTTTATCAAGCTCCTCCTCGTCTATTATCTTGATGATGACCTTTGAGTGCTCTTTGAGCTTCAGCTTTTTCAGGGGCTTTAAAACTCCATTCTCATAAACGGCCTCAATAACCTGCATAACTCTCACCATAAGAAATTTTATTCTTGAAGGATTTAAGGTTTTGGTGTTTGTTTTTGAGTGGGTAGTTAAAGGGGTTAACATCAATCAGATAGGCGGAGACCCTAAGACAAATTCTAAAACTTACTTTTCATCTTGACTCTATGCGGGCGGAGGTGGGGGAGTCGAACCCCCACACCCTCTGGGGAGCGAGGGTGAAATGCTCCTCACCCTGTATGACGATCCCCTAGTACCTCCGACCCCAGAGGGGGACCGCCACTCCACCCTTATACTTCTGCAACCATGTAGATAGGCACTTGCCCATCTCTATCACCTCCCTTACAAGTTGTATCAGCATTACTGTAGTTACTAGATCTGCTGAGGCTACTAGAGCGAGGAGCATCCCAACCTCCACATATGACAGTATATTATTTTGTATGATTATCTAATACTTATACTTTTTGTTATGTTGAAGCCAAATCCCCATTGCTTTCAGACTGACTTTTCCGGCCACTGATTTTTAAATAAACTCTCCTCTAAATACTTGATCTCCTGTCTATTAACGAATATCTTAACCTTCCTATCTTCGTCGAGCAAATAAATGAAATCTCCAAATTTCAGAAGCTTGCCACGGAGAATTTCCCCATCTCTCAGATAAATAACTGCTGGAGGATAATATGCAGTACTAAATCCATAAACAAGTGCTATCATGGTGAAAATAAAGACTCCGAGTATTGAAGTAACCGCAGTAAAGATTAGAGAGTTTTTTGATATTGCTCTATGGATAGAAAGGATGGATATAGCCGAGGCCAACATTAAAAAGGTATAGTTACTAGAAATCTTTCGGTTGAGCTCTAGCGCATTTAGGAAAACAGAGACTGGATCTCCGAGGGTTCTCTTTATAATGTCCTCGTAGTTTCTGAAGAGGCTTCCAAGCATGGTGTTGTTCTTTTTAATTTCCTCCAATTTCTTAATGTACATCTTTCGAAATACATTTGACAAGCCATGTTTCAGAAAATACTCATATGTCTTTAATGTCCATGAGAGCATTGAGAAAATTAGAATCTGGAGGAATAATAGTACACCTAAAGGTATCCCCGTAAGATAATCCCGAACATAGTAAACGACTATGCCTGGAATCAAAATAAAGAATACTACGAATATGAACCCTGTAACATAAAGAGCGGATTTATCAGCCTGTTCGACATGTGTATCCGCTATTAGCCTACCAAAATAATAAAGGACAACACTCGCCAATACGATTATTGCTGAGATGTCTAAGGTTGTCAGAGAGGAGAGGTTGAGCATTACGCTTTCACCCTCCTCCTTCCAGTCAGCAAATCTTTCATCAAGCCCTTCTTAATTCTCTCAAGCTTTTCTTTGCGCTTCCTTAAGAGCTCGAGCTTTTTGTCAACTGTCATGAGGATTTCGGCGATTTGCTTTTGTTCTTCGAGGGGTGGGAGGGGGATTTTAAGAGATCTTAAAATGGGCAAGTTGATATTTTTCAGAGTACTCCCAGAAGAAGCGTTTTGAATATGTCTCCAGTAGTAATCTGATTGGAAATAATAATGGATAAATCGAGGGTACACTTTATCCTTTTTCAGAACAACTTTAATTAGATATGAACCAAAAATGACGTTGCTTACATTCTCTTCTACTAAAACCGAGACTCCAACTGTTCCAGCCCTTGCAATTATGAGATCATCTTTTTGAACAAAGTATTTCTTTATATCCTTTCTTTTCTCTGTAATCTCGCAGTAAGGTAAAGTTTTCCAACTAATCTTATAATTCTTGATATCTGTGGTTCGTAACATTCTAAGAGATGACATATTTTCTATTGCTTTTGCTGTAATCCCATAGTACATCTTATCTGCAATGTCCTTTAACCTAACAACTTCCCAATCCTCAGGAATCTCCCCAATCTCTGTTTTCTTAAACCTCTCGTGCTTGATTCCTTTGGTCAAAAGCCTCTGCATCAAGCCCTTCTTTAAGCGCTCCGTCTTTTCAATTGCCAAGTCAGTTTTTTCAATCGCTTCATCAACCGTTCTCAGAATCCCGGCGATTTTCTTTTGTTCGGGAAGTGGAGGGAGGGGGATTTTTGTGTTTAACAGGTTTTCTTTTCTAATACCTGCTTGCCCTACATGCCTGACACATATTTGTCTAAAATACCCTTCACTCCAAAGTTTAATAAAATAATACATCACCCATTCGGGAATTACAACATCCTGTTTAACCCTAATTCTTGTTATGTGATTACTATACGTGCAAAAATCACATTCACCTCTAAATATGGCAGTTTTACCAATTAAATCTACGCTATTTGTGTTGTTGAACAGAACATCACCGGGTTTTAAAAGGTAATTCTCAACATTTTTAGGTATTGGAACTTTTAAGTATTCATCAAGTACGACTCTCCCATCCGTCGTTATGTTGTTCATTCTAAGCTGGATTATTCCATTTTCATCTCTTTTGCCACTTGCAAACCCAGGTTTAACTTCTATAATTATGTCTCTAATTCTTATAACTTCCCAATCCTCGGGAATCTCACCAATTAGAGTTTTTTTGAACTTGGTTTTAGCTTTCATTTAATATCCCTCCGTTAATAATCTAGGGAATATAACAGTTCATCTTTGGGCATAGGAAGTAAAAATTCATCATCTTGTTTCTGGACATTGTCAATAAGGCATTCAACAAAGTCCTTTAAATCTATAAAGTATACAGACATCCCACCCTTCTCCGCTAGTAGATGATGTTTAAGGTTAGTGATCTCAGAAACAAGATCAATGTTTTTAAGAAAGTTAATAACTACAATAAAGCACCTAAATCCATGCTTTTTAGCAAGATCAAACTCGTGTTTTATATCTCTGAGATTACCTTTTAGATGTCCATTTTTAACGGATATACCAATTAAATTCTGAGTCTCATTAAGTATAGCGATATCTATATCAGGGTCTTTAGGGTCCTTAGAGGGCCTATATCTAAATTCAACTTTACAACGGTCGCATAGAGTGTTGTTAATCTCAATAAGAGGTGCACTTAAGTACTCTTTCCCAATGCATGCTTCTAGCTGGATTCCTTTTGAATTTATTCGTTCGATGAGCTGATAAACTACATATTCAGAAAAACTTCCAATAAATGTTCGCGGGAATAGCTTCAATTCATGTTGGGTATCGAGTGTTCTTGGATACTTATAGAACTCTTCCACTAATTTGGCTAGTCCTTGCTCCAATGTGCTAAATAAGTCCAATATCCATTTCTCATAGGTTGGAGGTAGCTGTTCTTTTAAATTGACTATATCTGAATATAACGCTAATAACTTGAGATAGGTTTGTAGTAAGTGGTATTCTTGGGATATAAATCGTATATGTCCCGTACTTTTCAAAGCCTCAAAGGAGTTCTCAAAAGATTTCTCCATTAGGACAGATCTAACTTCACCAAGCTTTTTAATAGCTTTTATAATCTTCTTTTTAACATACAACCGTTCAAAATACTCGGCCATTAATATATCAATTTTATGACCAAGATATGAAAAATCATGATAATCTTCTTTGAGAACTCCTTTGAATTGTCTATAGTGTCTTTCCGCAGCTTTTGAATGATCTTTGCATTTTTTTACTAAATTCTTAATTATAGACTCATTTTTCTCCTTTTTTCGGAGTTCAGCAAAAAGTTTTTGTTTATAAGCTTTAAAAAATCCTTCATGAAGTAGAGATTTAGCATAAAGAATATTTGAATCTTCAGTACAAAAACACGAAATAGACTCTTGCAATTTTTTCAATGTTTTTTCAATTAAATTAAGATTATCCAGATTGTATTCATTGTTGGTTATTTTCAGTGTATAATAAAGTTGAGATCTTAATATCCAGTATAATATGTAGCTTAGTTGGGTATCCTTTAGCAATTTTTCCCGTAACTGGTTGTCTTTATTAAGAGTGTCACATAGTTGAACTAGTATTTCTGCATTTTGGGTTATGTCTTTCGGAGTTAGATTCATTTTTTGCTTTTCTACTCTAATATCCCGCTTAATATTTATCATATATGCTGAGAACATTTTTATTTGATTTGTTAAGCTCTTATAGGAATATGGGCTCTTTAAATACCGTTCTAATAGTAGCATTAATGCCTTTGAGTATGATGCAATAAAAGATGCTTGGTTTGTTAAAGCTTCCCATATACTATATCTAATGTAAAAGTTATGAGTTATATACAACGCATCAAGTTCTCTATTGATTAAGTTATAGTACCTAATTAATAGTTCGAATTCTTCTTTGAGGGAAAATATTAAATTTTCAAACTCGGAATCAAATTCTTTATTTTTTATTTTATTATCTATATCTTTGCATAGTTCTTTGAATCTTGCCTCAATATCGTCTTTAGTATCTAACAACTAAATCCCTCCCCCTTAATACCCCAACTCCCTCAAATACCCTTCAATCTTCTCATCAACCTTAACAAGCTCTTCATCAATTCTCTTAAGCTCCTCCCACTCGGCTTTAACGTCAATCTCCTCCTCTTCCTCTATTGGGAAGACGTAAAGTGTAACATTCAGGTTAAAGTCGTTCTCCTTTATCTCGTCCACGCTTACAACCCTGGAGAAACCATCGCCATCCTTGAACTCCTCGTAGGCCTTCACAATCTTTTCTATGTTCTTCTCTCCCAGTCGGTTCAGCTTCCTAACTTCTGGGTGCTTCTCATATTCGAGAGAAGCATTGATAAAGAGAACCTTCCCCTTCCTCTCCTTTGGCTTTGCTTTGTTAAAGACCATTATCGCTCCCGGCGCTCCAGTATTGTAGAACAGCTTCTCTGGCAACAAAATGACACACTCAAGCAAATCATCTTTAACAATCCTTGACCTTATTCTCTTCTCAGCTCCTCCTCTAAATAAGGCACCATTATCAATTACTATTCCAATTCTGCCGTTATCTTTAGCACTTGCGAGCATGTGCTGGATCCAAGCCCAATCTGCAGAATTGTTTGGTGGATAACCGTACTTAAAGCGCTCCTCTTTAAATTCCGCTTTCTTTAAAGTTCCCTCTCCATACCCATCCTGATTCCATGGGGGATTTGCAATAACAACGTCAAAACGCTTTAACTTCTCCCCCTCTTTGAAAATCGGCCTTAGGAGAGTATCTCCAACCACTAATTTGGCATCTTTAATTCCGTGGATCATCATGTTCATCTCGGCCAGAGCATAAGTGGTTGGGTTAACTTCTTGGCCGTAAAGAAATAGTTTCTTGGCCTCACTTTCCCCAAACTTTTCTTTAACGTGAAGATAACTGCCAATAAGCATGCCACCGGAACCTAAAGCGGGATCATAAACTTCTTCACCTGGTCTTGGATCAAGGATTTCAACTAGAAGTTTGATGACTTCTCTTGGTGTATATACTTCTCCCTCTTTGGCTTTCTGTGGGGCAAAATACCTTAGAATCCACTCATAGGCATCACCCAAAACGTCTGGAGAGGCGTTCTTCAAATCAAGGCCGCTGAAAAGTTCAAAGAGCTGCTTAAGAATCTCTGCATTATCTCTATGAAGGAGAAACTCCATGAAATCAAACCTGTCAACCACACCACGCAAGTTTGGATTAAGCTCAGCCAACTTTTTAAGGGCATCGGAAAGGGTTTGAGGGAGC